>CADCQA010000058.1 GCA_902803415.1 uncultured Spirochaetaceae bacterium
TTCCAATCTTCCGAAAGCCTGTTCAAGTTACTGCTCATATTTTACCCCCATAGAGCCGACTCGTTTCTGCCGGCAATTCCATTGTCATAGAAGAAACCTTCCCGCATTCTTGGAGTAGGTTCAAAGGCTCCCTGCATCAATACGGCGAATGCCTTGTCTGCCCAGTCTGACGAACCCTCATACGAAATGCCTGTGTCTTTCCGTATCCGCTCAACTTCGCGGATATAGTCCACGATTCCTTCTGCCATCTCTTCCCTCACATGAAAGTGCCGCTGGTTCTCGCCATCCGCCCGGTGTCGGATTGTCCCGTCGTCATTCACGCACTCCATCATGCCGTTCGGCGCGGTGAAGAAGGACTCTATGAACGGCGCATTTTTGTAGATGCTCGAAGATGTGCCCTCATTCCAGCAAAAGCAGCCTTTCATTATGTTGCCGGAAAGATAGCGGTTGGACTCGTCAAGGCACACGCAGAAGTAATAACCGCGGAACCTGCGTCCCAGCATCCTGCCCAGGAAAAACTGGGTACTTCCGTACAGCTGGGAATCAACAATCGCGCAGTTCTCCTTTATGCCAAGCGTATCAAGATAGCGCAGGTAATTCTTTCTCTCGCGCCCGGCCTCCTCAAGTATCGCATCCGCATAGAACTCAACCGGCTTGTCCGCATCGGGAACATCAATTCCAAAACGGTCATGGAAGAACTCATTCCTATCGCCCCGGTACGGAAAAGCTGCGATTTCGGCTATGTCCTCCTTGCTCCGTATGGAAGCCGTCATCACCGCCCTTCTTGATGTCTCAAGGTAGACAAGCTCAGCAGCCGGTTTTACGCCCGCCGCATCGCAGTATTCGGAAAAGAAACGCTTCACGAACCAGCCTTCCCGTGCGAAGAAGAGCAGCTGGTCAATACGGTCTTTTTCTGCCTGCTCAAAAAGCCAGCGGCAGAATGTATGGACGACGGGTCCCAGAAGCACAAAGCCCGCGTCACGCTCATTTGCAAAAACAAGCTTTCCCCTGCTTTTGTGGAAGCAGAAGGGGTCGCTGCATATTCTTCCGGCAAGAACCCCGAGCAAAACGGACTCAAAGGTGGAATGCACACATGCCGCGATGTCCCGCAGATATGAGTTCTCCACAAGCTTATATGCACCCCACAGCCCATAAGTCCTTATCCCGAACTTCTCTGGCTCAGCCACATCCCCCACCGGGTCATCGCCTATGTGAATGGCATAACGGCCTTTTACGATCTCCTTTGAAAAGTATTCCCATAGGGAGCCGTCCTGCTTGCTCTTTCTATGCTCGCAGGAAACGATTATGCGGTCTTCGTCAACATCTATATCCGCATTCGTAAGGAATGCATGTATAACCGCCCGAGGGAAATACATGTCGCTCACAAGGTACACATCCTTGTTTTTCAAGGCTTTCCTGCACAAATCCGCGACGGCGGTGCGCGGGATTACAAGGGACTTTTCAACCGCAAGCTCCGTCCGCATTGCACAGTCAATAAAATCCGCATCCGCACCGGAAAGCTCCTGCACCGCATCATATATTTCTTCCAGCGTCGCGTTGTCACCTGCGCCAGCGGCTTTCTTCCTGCACTGCGCAAAATCCCGTCCGTCACCGTACCTGTCACGCAGGGATTTTTCCACGATGCGGAACACATCCATGCTGTCGGACACCCGCCGCATAAGCAGGGTGTCAAAAACATCGAACGACACGACATCCGCCTGCGCAATCATTTTCCGCAAAGCATCTATGTTCTTTGCCCAGTATTCGTTATCCTCAAAGCCGGCGGCCTTTTTGCATGCAAGCTCCCCGTTGCGGTAATAGACCGGAATCTGCCAGTCCGCAATCCTCTGGTAGATGCTGCTCCAGTACGCCTCGGAGGTGTTTATCACGATGATGTCTGCGGCAGACTCCGCCTTTTTCCTGTCCAGGACTTCCTTCCCGTACACCCGGCTGCCCGCAAGCTCCGCGTTCTTGTCAAGTACGCCGACGATGTTGAAGCCCCGAAGCCGTTCCAGTAATGTCGCGGTCATCCGTCCGGTTCCGTACAAGGCTATGCGTTTGTCTTTTTTGTCAGCAAATGCTTTTTCGAATGCCTCAACCTCGTAATCGAATTTGCTCTTCTGTTCCATAGCCGCACTACCCCTGTATCTTCTTGCGTATCACGATGTTCTGACCGTCAAGGCAGTGCTCATCAGGCGACAAAAGGCTACAGATAACCTCCGCCGTTTCCTCCGGCTGCATTATCGTCTTAGGGTCTTCTTCCGGAGCCAGCCGCTTGCGCAGCTTGGTCGCGCACCTCCCGGGAGAGACGCAGTAGACCTTTATTCCGTATTCCGCAAGTTCTTCCGTCAGCGTCTGTGACATGGAGATAAGCGCGGCTTTTGACGAGGCGTAACTGAGCCAGCCGGGGCGTGCTCCCATTCCCGCAGTTGAGGCAACGTTGATTATCTTTCCGCCGCTTCTCCGCATACTGCGGACACACTCGCGTATCAACAGGAATGGTGCATAGACGTTGACTCTGTAAGTCAGCTCAAAGCTTTCCATCGTAGTGGAAAGCAGGGGCTGCGGGTCTGTGTAACCGGCGATATTGCACAAGCAGGAAATATCAGTGAAGTCGGAGAGGATCTTGTTCATCACGTCCACAATGCTGTCCGTTATGGAAAGATCCAGCTCATAGGGGCGTATCACAAGGCTTGAATCATTGGCTTTCATACCGTCAGCGGTAACGGCAATCTCATCGATCTTTCTTCCAAGCAAGGCATACGAAGCGAAGAATTTTTTCTTACTGAGCAGCAGGGCGCACGCCTTTCCAATTCCACTGGATGCCCCCGTGATAACGCATGTAGCCACCCTACTTTCTCCCTGAAAAGAATTCTTTGTAAATCACCTCTCCCAACAGCATATCCATTGGGGTGGTAATTTTTATGTTGTATTCAGGACCGGGCAGTATGTCTATCCTGACAGAAGGATTGCAGGAATACAGGAGGCTTGCATCTTCAGTAAAAAAGGCTTTGTCACGCAGGGCTTTCTCGTGAGCTTCCATCAGCAGCTTCCTGTCGAACTTCTGCGGCAGCTGCACGTTGACCAGCTCAGATCGTTTCAGTATGCCCTCCACAGATTCATGTCCTTTAAGAACTGTAAAAGCAATGCTTTGCCCAAAAATCACATTAGTTCCCGGTGCATCAAGCAGCTTCTTGAAATCTGCTTCCGAGACGAACGGACGTGCTGCCTCGTGTAAAAGTACATTGTCATACGCCGCCTTCGCAAGACCAGCATAAACGGATGCCTGACGAGTGTCCCCGCCCTGCACATATACAACGGGAAGGCGTATGTCATACTGCGCCAGCATGAGTTCTATGGATGGTATGTAGTCTTTATCACATACAAGAATCAGTTCAGAGATTTCTTCAATATTGTCTATCCGCTCCAGGATATGCATTATCATGGGCTTTCCCGCAAGCAGGAGGTATTGTTTGGGAACGCTCTTTTTCATCCTGCTGCCGCTCCCGCCCGCCAGAAGAATAAGGGAATATTGCATCAACAGTCCTCCCCGCACATCTTTGTGCATATCCAGTCGGCGACCCGACCGCTTGCTTTCCCGTCAAACAGCAGATTCACGCTGCGTTCAAATTTCTCTTCTTTCTGCAGATAGTCCGCTTCATCAAAATCCAGAATCCGCTGCTCCAGTTCATCGTTGTCTTTTGCAACAGGATAAGGCAGTATGGTATCTATGCCGGGAGTCATCTCCTTGTTGTTGCCAACAGAAAGCGATGAGTCCTCAGACAGATTCCAGAGCATGCTGCCCCTGCCGCTGGTATACGTACCGATATCATCTGCATATATGAAGACCGGGATATGGCAGAAGCCAGCCTCCATCGCCGCACTCGAATAGTCCGATATGAATGCATCCATCGCGGCAAGATTCTCGTTCATATCAGCCTCAGCGCTGATGTCTATGACCCGCTTTCTGAGTTTTGCATCAATGTTTTCCAGCGCAGACTGCCTGAGCTGGGGGTGTATCCGTGTACAGAGGTACCAGTTACCAGAGAAACGCGTACTCAAAGCCTCCAGCATCCGGCCAAAGTCGAGTGTCCAGAGCCCCGCATCAACAGATCTTTTCCCGGCGACGCTCCGTTCCCTAAAGGTTGGAGCAAACATGACAATCTTTGAGTCAGCCGGAAGTCCGTGCCTGTTTCTGAAATCCGAACGGGAAGTTTTTCTGTCTCCGTGCAGGATGTCGCAGCGGGGCGCACCGGTAAAAAGATAGTCTCCATTGTACAGCAGGCCTTTGGGGTACATCTCCTTGCACCACTCGGAGTCAATCACCACGCCGTCAATCATCGACGAGTCGTTCTCGCTGACAAGCCTTGCGATCGTAGAGAAAGCCTTTCCCCGCCACAAACCGATGCTCTTGAAACCTATCGTTGCATGCCAGGTGTTTATATAGAACTGCCCCCGCCTTTTGACCGTACCAAGAGGCTTGCGGTAGTTGTCTATCCAGCCCCTGGACCGAGAGAGCCAGAAAGCCCGGCTCCAAATTGTGTTTGGAACTTTTTTTATATAAGGAGGAAAAGCTTTTGTCATGTCGTTGACGAACCAGACGAACTGCAGTTCGGGGTTCCGCCGGTGCAGCTCCTCCACTATGTACTTGGGATTGCAGCCAAATCCGCCTTTGCCTTCAAAGGTGCAGACAGAGATCAGTTTTTCATCAATTGGAAACACCCTGCATAGATAGAAGCAGATACTATCAGCAAACGCTTTGAGCCTGCGGTAGCGGATATAGTCCTTTTCCCTAAGCTTCACTTTTGCAGCTCTCCCAGCACAGCCGGAAGCTCCCTGATGTCGTTCAGCACGGGCACCGGGAGCTTCACGCTGCTGCTCCATGGTTCAAAGCCGTATCCGTAGGTGCAGGGCAAAAAATCGCACCCGGTAAGTTCGGCTTCGTCCATGTCATCAACACTGTCACCTGCGAAAAGGATGTTTTCTGGTTCCAGCCCTGCGGCGGCAACGACCTCGCGCAGAAAGCCGTTCCTGCCCTTTCTCTGGAAGATTGTATCGATGCAGGAGCGCAGTCCCGTATGTTCCAGCAGTTCCGCAGTCTCGGCAGGGCTTCTACTGGACACGGCGAAAAATCTGAGTCCCTGTTCCCGGAGCGACGAAAGTGTATCCGCAGCTCCGTCGTAAGCCTTTGCCAGACGGCAGCAGGATGCATGCTGTTCTGCCCTGATTTCATCGGCGATTGCCGCTGCACGGTCTGCATCCAGCTCGTAGTACGCCCTGACAAAGCTGTATACTGGCAGCAGGCGGCAGAGCCGCATGGTCCGGGCGTCGGGCAGTTCCAGTCCATAACGCGGGAGTACCGCTGCCAGCGAACTTGGAATCAGTGATTCTACATGAATGAGCGTTCCCAGTATGTCAAAAACTATCGCCCCGTACACCGCAATCTCCTCAATCAGGAACAAGTTCCAGATTCCATCAATTTCATCTTATTCAGTATTTTTTAAGAAACAAATACCAAGTATACACCTTTGGGATGAATATTAGCCTAATAGACTTTTGTAAAAATGTCAACCATTAGGCAGAATCTACTACCGTGGGTGAATATGACGGAATTTGAAATTCGGGACTTGTTTGGCTATAATCTGAAGCGTCTGAGGAAACTTCGGAACATCTCGCAGATGCAGCTTGCGGAAAAGGTTGACATGGGATTCACATTTATCAATGCCGTTGAAAACGGCAAGAAATGGGTTTCCCCGGAAAGTATCGCCAAATTCACGGAGGCGCTGAACATAGAGGCATACCAGTTCTTTCTGCCCAAGGATTATCAGGTCGAACAATCACCCAACATATACTCATTTGCAAAAGATTTGGAAGAAAGCTTCCGGCTGATAAAATCCCGGTATGGGATATCATAGACAATAGACCTGTTCGGAACAATCCTGCATTCTTCCCCGCCGCAGCATTGACCTTCCGGCAACTTCGCTGCATAATGGAACTATGATAGATTTTATCTGGAACTATACGCCGTGGATATGGGTTGCAGTGACAGTCATCTGCATTGTGATTGAATCCCTTACGCTTGCACTCACTACCATCTGGTTTGCATGCAGTGCATGTGTCATGGTCTTTCTCTCGTTTACGCCGCTGCCGTTCAGGTGGCAGCTGCTCATCTTCATTGTGCTTGCACTTGCGCTGCTCATCTTTACGCGGCCGCTCGTGCTGCGCAAGTTCCACCGCCATGTGGCAACAAACAGCGACAGCCTCATCGGTAAGAGCGTCAAGCTGCTCTCGGCCGTCACGGAAAGCAGCAAGGGCACGGTCAAGGTGAACGGCGTCGTATGGTCGGTGCAGGCGGCGGCCGGTACTCCGCTGCCCCTCGCGGACGGTACAGAGTGTACCATAACGGCGCTCGAAGGCAATACGCTCATCGTGAGCACAAAGGCTGCAGCGCAGGCATAATCGCCGCGGCTGCCACGCAGCAGCCGAAACACACAGGAATTTCCGGAACCGTCCGGCGCAGTAAGCACCAGCGGTATCCCGCACAAAAACTCAGCAAGCAAGGAGTAAAAAATGGATTCAGAGATGTATGTCATCATCGCTGTCATCGTCGTGGGCATGGTACTGATTATCAAGAACATCAGGATCGTCCCCCAGTCAAAAGCATTCATCATCGAACGGCTCGGAACCTTTGCCGCCACCTGGCAGACGGGGCTGCATGTCAAACTCCCCTTCCTTGACCGCGTGGCAAACCAGGTTTCACTCAAGGAACAGGTGATGGATTTTCCACCCCAGCCGGTCATCACAAAAGACAACGTAACCATGAAGATTGATACCGTGGTCTACCTGCAGATAACGGATCCAAAACTCTACACCTACGGCGTGGAAAACCCCATGCTCGCCATCGAAAACCTTGCGGCTACCACGCTCCGCAACATTATCGGCGAGCTTGATCTTGATGCCACGCTCACCAGCCGCGACGTTATCAACACCAAGATGCGTTCCATCCTTGACGAGGCAACCGATCCGTGGGGCATCAAGGTGAACCGCGTGGAAGTGAAGAACATCATGCCGCCGGAAGCAATCCGCGAAGCAATGGAAAAGCAAATGCGCGCCGAACGCGAGCGCCGCGAAAAAATCCTGATTGCCGAAGGACAGAAGCAGTCACAGATACTTGTGGCCGAAGGTCAGAAGCAGGCAAAGATTCTTGAGGCAGAAGCCCAGAAGCAGGCGCTTATCCTGCAGGCAGAAGCAGAAAAGGAAGCAAAGGTACGCAAGGCGGAAGGTGAAGCCCAGGCAATCCGTGAAGTGCAGCAGGCAACGGCAGACGGCCTTAAGATGATAAAGGCCGCCGGCGCCGATGAAGCCGTCATCAAGCTGCGGAGCCTTGAAACCATGGAAAAAGCCGCCGACGGTCAGGCAACAAAGCTTATTGTCCCCGCGGATTTTCAGAACCTTGCAGGCATCGTAAGCGCAGTCAGCGAAACAATGCGCAAATAAAGTACAAACCACCCGCCTGGCGGGTGGTTCTGTAATGCGGGTTCCGCACAAATTCATTTAGGAATTTTCCCGGCCGGGAATTTTTAACGTGCGCAGGTAATCTTTGTGCTCATCAGAAACACGGAAACTTTCCAGCGCTTTCTGAATGGCCTTGTTGTGGGTCCACGGTTCAAGCCGGTGACCTTCGATATAGCCGACGCTTGCATCATACTGTTTGGCAAGCGCCGTGGCAAAATACCACGCGGCCATCATCTTCAGATAGTAATCATCGCCGCGCTTTTCAGCGACCCATGCAAGGTATTCCGGCTTAAAGTCTTCTCCTAAAAATTCATTCATCAGCATGCGCATACCAAAGCGGGCTGTATACACGTGCTCCGAAGCTATCCATGTTTTGATAAAGGGCAGCAGGCGCTCATGATTTTTCTTGAACACCTTTGGACTGGACTGGTCGCAGACCGGCCAGCAGTCCACAAAGGGAAGGAAGCGCTCAACAGCCTGCACGCATGCATCAAAATCCTTGTTCAGTGCAATGAGAAAAAAATGCACGAGGTTTTCTTCATAGTACTGATGGGGCAGCACCTGCAGGAAGGCCTCTGCTTCCGCAGTTCCGGCGGCTTCCTTTGCAATCTGGCGCAGCGCCGGAGTCCTCACACCGAGTATTGTTTCCTTCGGGATGTTCGGAACCAGCCTGCTCTGAAAGTCCCTGTATTCATTGTCCCTGCCAGCCTCTAGTTTTTCCCGCAACGTCATGTTCTTAAGCCTCCGTGCCGCTTCCGTTCAGATAGCGGCTTTCATACTCAGCAATCGGAATCGGCCTGCTGTAATAAAAGCCCTGTATCACCTCGCAGCCGAGTACGCGCAGCCGGTCAACCTGCGCTTTTGTTTCTGCACCTTCGGCAAGGCAGATGAAGCCCAGCTCCTTTGCAAGCGATATAATATGCCGGATAACGATGATGTCTTCTTCGCGCTCGCTGGCAATGCAAACCCTGTCTACAAAACTCTTGTCGATTTTCAAGGTGTCCAGCGGCATCTGGGTAAGCAGGGACAGCGACGAATAGCCGGTGCCAAAATCATCCATGGAAATCTTAAAGCCGCGTTCCCGCAGCTCAGTCAGAATGCGGATCATGTGCTCCGTGTTGTCATAACCGGCGCTTTCCGTCAGCTCAAAATCAATCAGCGCATGGTCCACGCCGTACCGGTCCACAATGTCGGTCAGGTGCTGTATCAGGTTCCTGTCATACATGCGGTTGCGTGACAGATTGACGGAAACAGGATACAGCGCTTTGCCTTCGCGTTTCCATCGGGCAAGTGCCATGCAGACTTTCTGCAGCACAATGTCATCAATTCTGCCGATGGAACCGTCTTTTTCGAAGAAGGGAATAAAGCGGGACGAGGAAAGAAATTCCTTGTTCTTGTAATTCCAGCGGATTAGGGCCTCAGCGCCTTTTATCACTTCCTTCGTAATGTCGAATTTCGGCTGCAGGTACACCACAAACTCATCATGCGCAATGGCGGTCTCAAGATAAGCCTTTATGTAATTGCCCCATAAAACATCGTCATGCATTTTATCCGTGTACACGATGATTTCGGTTTTGTTGTGATTGGTACCCAGCGCCTGCACCATTTTTGCGCCATCTGCAACACGGTTGCCCGAAAGCATTGCGCGCTGCATGGGAACAAGCCCGCAGCGGTAATAAATTCTGTAATTCGGGTCTTCATCAAGATGCGACAAATCATCAAAAAATTTTTCCAGGCGCTCACGCATCTCTGCTTCTGGCATGTCGTGAATCATCATTGCAAAATTGTCATTGTGGCAGCGTGCGCTTGCATAGACAAAATCCGCGCTGTTCATGGCCGCAACAACGCGCGACAGCACCTTGTTCGCCGCTATGTGCCCGTAGACTTCGTTGATGACTCTGAATTCCTTTATGTCAAAATGGACGAATGCGTAATCCTGAATGCCTTTGTCCATCGGCATTTCAAGGCTGGCAACCAGCCGGTTCCAGTTGTCGTGCCCGGTGATGGAATCAAAAAATGCCTTGCGGTACAAGTCTTTTTTGTCAAACTTGTCGATATCATTGTTGATAACGGAGCAGGCGCAATCGGCATCAAGCTTCCATTCATACAGAATCCGTATTTTCTTATAGGCAATGAAGGCTGCCACCACTTCCGGATTTTCTTTTATGGACAAATCGCTGTAAGCCCGGTGCGCATCATCATCAGCTGCAATGCCCGCAAAAATAGTCCGGATGGAATCCCTGCTGATTTCCGCATCATTGTCAATCTCGATTGAATAGAAAAATGAAGCTTCCAGCACAAGGGACTGCAGGCCGGAAGGATAGTGAATCCGGCTGTCATCAAGCCTGAACTCAATGCCGATTACCGCCCGGCCAAGGGACTGCACAAAGAAAACGCCGGGGTAATCGTATGTGCCAAAGGCATTTGCATACGCGGCAATTTTTTCAGGAACGGTGCCTGCGTAAAATGCCCTGACATCATCATCGCTGGCATCCAGATAATACAGCACCCGTTTGGGTTTATACAGCTGATTCAGTTTGTTTATGAACATGGGCAGTTCTCCGTTTGAGTGCCGCATTACAGCGACGCATACACGACATTTTTTACGCGGCAGGACGCAGGCGTCAAACCGGAATCAGTTTTCTGCATCATGTATACGAGTGCAAGTTCATTCGCGGGGTCAACAAGCATGAAGGTGCCGAGCCAGCCGTCCCAGCCGTATTCCCCGGCGGTGCACAGCATGGAGCTGCGGGCCGGATCAACCATGATGCGCAGCAGGCTGCCGTAGGAATAGCCGGAAAGATGAGGCATTTTTTCGTCGAAGCGGCGCTGTACCGCGGCACTGATACGCTGGCTGCGCATCTGGAGCACCGTGCGTTCCTGAAGAATCCGGCGCCGCCCGAAACGGCCGCCATCAAGCAGCATGCGGCAGAATTTCATGTAATCATCGACCGTGCTCAGCAGGCCTGCACCGCCGGATTCGAAGGCCGGCGGCAGTTCTGCGCGGTACGGGATACCGAGGTTCGGCTTGTCGTACACCACAAGCTCGCCGGCTGCTGTCCGGGCATATTCTTCGGCAAGCCGGTCAAGTTTTTCTGCGGGAACAAAAAAGCCAGTGTCCTCCATGCCGAGCGGCTGAAAAAAGCGCTGGCTCAAGTACTCGCCAAAGCGCATCCCCGTCACTTTCTCTACGACGGCGCCGAGCACATCGGCAGACAGGCCGTACTCATAATCAGTACCGGGTTCAAAGCCAAGGGGAATGCGGGCAAGCCGGGCTGCAAAGTCATGCGTAGATACCGGGCTTCCGTTTGAAAGGGATGCATTCATTTCGTCCAGCAGCAGGGAAGTCTGCCGGTGTGATTCGTCCTGGGAGCCGCCGTAGGAAAGCCCCGACGTCATGTTCAGCAAATCGCGGATTGTCACCGGGCGCGCTGCCGGCCCTACTTTCCAGCCGTCGCAGACCTGCATGGCAGCGAATTCCGGCAGGTAGCGCGACACGCTGTCGCCCAGCTCAAGTTTGCCTTCCTCCACGAGCGACCACACGGCGGCAGATGTTACCGGCTTACTCATGGAATACATGCGGCAGATTGTATCCCGGCTGAATTTTTTGCCGCGGGCGCTGTCTGCCATGCCGGATTCAAAGTAGCCCTGTTCCCTGCCGCCCTGAAATACAAGGCAGGAAGCTCCCGCCAGGGCTTTTTCTGCAACCGCAGCATCAAGTACCTGCTGCACGTGATTCAAATGCACTTTATTCATATACCTCTCCTGCAGGACGAAACAAAACTGCTCATCCTGCCGCCTTCTACATAAAAAATGCCGGGAAACCGAACCGTTCAGTCCCCCGGCATCATCCGCCCCCAGAA
>CADCQA010000059.1 GCA_902803415.1 uncultured Spirochaetaceae bacterium
AATAGACCTCAGGTCGGCGAGTTTAAAATCGCTCAAACAGCGCGATTTTAAACATCGCATTCTAGTGTAACCTGTTCTGAAACTGAAATTTCCGAACAGGTTTAATCACACAGAAGCAGCCCCGCAAGGAGTTTTTTATGGCAGACGACTTTACATTTTCCGTCGAGCAGACTTTTGGCGTCCTCTCTGAAGGAAAGGGCGGCTGGAAAACAGAACTGAACCTTGTTTCGTGGAGCGGACGTCCCGCAAAATACGATATCCGCCCCTGGTCGCCCGACCATACAAAGATGGGCAAAGGCATAACGCTTACCGGCGAGGAACTTGCCGCACTCCGGGGCATACTGGACGGAATGCAGCTCTAGGCCTACTGCACCTCGTACTCTGCGGGGTAAAGGCCGTTTTTTATGACGACCGCGTAAAGCAGCATGGTAAGGCGCACGTCTTCCTGCGCGGTGCCGGTACTGCGGATGGCCATGTCGGTGTCCGCAAGGAGTGCCAGGATGGAGGACGTTGTGCCCGGCCCCCAGATTTTTGCCGCCCGGCGGCAGCGGGCCTGCACCTTTTTGCCGGCGAATCCGGCCGCACGCAGCTGGGCATCCGTGGGGGACGCACCCTTTGCAAAGAGGCCGTGCCACAGGCGCAGCTGGCGGAAACAGTAGGTAAGCCCGGAAACCAGCGTAAAGCTCCGCGAATCGCGGGACAGGCGGATTTTCTGCAGTATGCCCAGCGCAGACTCCAGCCGGTCGCGCGGGGATTTGGTGTCGTCGCAGAGCGCATCAAAAAGCGTGAAAGCGTTTTCTTCCCGGTTGTGGGAAAGGATTTTGTCTACATCTTCCGCAGTGACCGTGTGCCCGGCCGCAAAGCAGTAGAAAAAGCGGGAACATTCCGAGCGCAGGCTTTCCGTGTCGTTTTCCACCATGTCAAGAATCTGCTCAACCGCATCGGGGGTAACGGAAAAGCCGTTGCGCTGAAAGTAGCGCTGCACCCACTGCGGCTTCTGGTTTTCGAACAGCTCCCAGAATATGTGCCTGTGGTTTCCCGGCACGGCGCTTTCAATCTTTTTCTCGATGCTGTTTTCGTCAGATTCAAGGATGAGCGTATTCGGGCTGTCCGCAGCGCTTTTTATGTAGGACACAAGCAGTTCTACGTCGGACTTTGCCTTTATCAGCTCGGCATTTTTAAGGCGGATGAAAAGCGCGGATGAAAAGAGGCTGACGTTCTGCAGCTGGGCGACAACATCGGCTACGCGGGCTTCGGAGGCATAGTACTTGTATTCGTCGAGCGCACCGTTCTTTTTTGCGGCGGCCTTGCGGATGGTATCAACGGCGTCGTTTTTTTCGCCGTTTTCCGGGCCGGTAAAGAGGTATACTTCAGCTTCTGCCATGTCAGTAGGTACGGATTATGCAGGAAAGCACGCCTTCAATGCGCGCGTCCTGAAAATACACGGGGCGCGAAACAGAATCTTCCGGCTGCAGGCACACGCGAGAGGCTTCCCGGCAAAAACGCCGGAGCAGCAGCGCGTTTTCGACCACGGCCGCCACAATCTGCCCGTCCTCTGCGTCAGCGGAAACCCGGATGACAGCGGTGTCGCCCGCAAGGATACCGGCGCCGCGCATGGAATCATCCGGCACCTGCAGGGCAAAACAGCCTGCACCGGCCGGGGCAGCGGACTCCGCAACAACGATATAAGAGGCAATGTTCCCTTCGCTCAGAAGCGGCTGCCCGGCAGAAGGAAGTCCCTTCAGCACGGGCACGCGGACGGTAGAAAGGCTCCCGCCGTCCGGCCGGCAGTCCTTGAGCACACGGATGGAACGGGAACGCTTGGGGCACAGCGATATATAGCCTTTTTTCTGCAAAGCGGCAATATGATCCTGCACTGCGCGCAGCGAAACGCTGAAGTGCTCGCCTATTTCGCGCACCGTCGGAGGATAGGCATTATCCTCGGAAAAACGCGCGATAAATTCCAGCACCTCCCGCTGACGCTCCGTAAGAGAACACATCAGGGCTTATTCCTCTTCGAACTTGGATTCAAACAGCTTTGCAATTGCGTCAGCGGCATCAGCTTCGTCAGAACCTTCAACGCGGAGGGTAAGTGTCGTATTGTAGCCGGCAGCCATCGTGATAACACCCATGATGGACTTTGCATTCACCGTCGTTGACTCTTTTTCAAGGATAATTTCAGCAGCAAATTTATTTGCAGTCTGCGCAATCAGCGCCGCCGGGCGCGCATGAATTCCAGCCCTGTTGCGGACTGTCAGGATTTTTTCAATCACAGTTCGGTTCCCCTTCTTTCTTAAAAAATTCAAGTGCGCCGCAGCCCGGAACAGCATGCCCCGGAACCCGCCTGCACAGGAAATCTTCTTCGGAAACTCCGGAAAGCATCTGTTTTCCGGAGTACTCAAAAACTCTCTCATCAGCGCCACCCGGAAATTTCGGTTTTCCGGACAGCCCTTCATTAAACCTGTTCGGAAACTTCAGTTTCAGAACAGGTCTATTTTACCATCGGCATTTTTGCAGGGATTCCTGCCTGAAAAATGCAGACTGCAGCCCGTCAGTACGAATCTTCGCTGCTGTAGTAGGCCGCCTGCGCCTCGCCGGACTCAATCCACTTGAGCACGTTCTGGTTGAATTCGCGGGCGGAGTAGTATCCCATGGACTTGAGGCGCTCGTTCATGGCGGCAGCCTCGATAATGATGGGGATGTTCCGCCCCGGCTTTACCGGAAGCTCTATATACGGAACCTTTACGCCGAGCAGGTCGATGGTATGCGTGTCGGTGCCAAGGCGGTCATACACCTTGCTCTGGTCCCACGCTTCCAGCTTGACGTTCAGCTGCACTTCTTTTTCTTCGCGGACGGAACCGACGCCGTACAGCTGCGAAACATTGATGATGCCCAGTCCGCGGATTTCCATGTGATGGCTGATGAATTTGTTTGCTCCGCGGCCCAGCACGGAATTGCCGTTCACGCAGCGCAGCTCCACGATATCGTCGGCAACAAGGCGGTGGCCGCGCTCAACAAGTTCCAGCGCCGTTTCGCTCTTGCCAACGCCGCTGTCGCCGGTAAGCAGCACACCCATACCGTACATTTCCACAAGAACGCCGTGCATGGTCTTTGTTTCCGCAAAAATGTTCGCAAACACGCGCAGGAGGCGGGTTGAAAAATTGGTGGATTCAAGGTCGCTCTGCAGCACGGGGCAGCCGGAAGCTTCCGCAAGGGAAAGGAATACTTCGTCCGGCGCAAGGCTGTGGGTGAACACAATACAAGGTATATTGTAGGAAAAAAGGCGCTTCACGGAAGAAAAATCGCCCTCACGCTGCAGCTTCTGCAGGTACGCATATTCGCCGCGACCCACCAGCTGCACGCGGTCAAATGCAAAGGATTCAAAAAAGCCCGAAAGCGCAAGCCCCGGCCGGTTCACGTCCGGCAGCGGAATCTCGCGGGAAAGACCGCTCCTGCCGCCGATGCAGCGCAGGTTCAGAGAATCATGTCCTTTTAAGTCTAAACTCAGCAAGTCCAAAACCGTGAAGCTTTTATCAGACATACGTCTAGTATTATACACGCAAACGGAGTGAAATTGCAACTGGTTGAACGGCCCGAACCATGCACGCACTGCAGCAGCACTTTTATTCACAAGACAGGGCAGAAAAAGACAAAAAATGCGCATACTGACAAATTTTAGTAGTGCCTACCTGTTGCCCCGATTACATTTCCATGGTATACTGGTAATAGGGGTTTCGGAGCCTGGATTCCGGTGCAGCCCTGATACAGCATGGACCATAGACGGCAGCGGCTGCGCCTGCAGCGTAAGCGTGTGCCGGAAAAGCGGAGAAAAGGGCCCCGAAAGAAAGCGTTTTTACGGCATGTTCGGGATTACCAACGGAGATAAACGATGGCGGCAGAAGAAAAACTGAGCGCAGCAGAACTTTCAAAGAAGTTCGAAAATTTTTTCAAAGACTATCACCTTATCGGGGTACGGCGGGACAAAAAGTCATACTATGACCTGACCATCGACGATCTGAAAGCATATCCGTACTGCATCTACGGGCTCTTCGTAAACCGCGTAATGGACGGCGATTTTGCACAGGCAGAAGCATGCATGCCGCTGGCAGAGGAGAACAGCGTTTCCCGGCTGGGCATGGAGCTGGCATATCCCAAGACCTCGCTCAGCCGCTTCAAGGAAATTCTGGAATACCTGCAGGAAAAGCAGACTCCCGTACATTCCCTGGTGCTCACCGCCGGCCGTCCCTCTGTCCTGAACGGTCTCTACGACTTTACCAGAATTGCACCATACATGGAGCGGGACAAGGAACGCTTCATACACTACATGGAATATATCTATGAGAAGCCCCTGTGCCCTGCCATCTACGACCTTGCCATTGCGGAATACTACTACCAGCAGGACAGGCTCTTTGATGCAGGAAAACTTGTAACGCAGATCATAACGCAGTTTGACACGGACTGCCAGCGGCGGCTTCTGTTTGCAGCGCTCTGCCTGCAGTCAAAAATCATGTTCGCCAACGGAAAGGGGCTCATGGCGGAAAACTACGTAAAGAACATCCAGCGCTTTGTACGGAAAGACGGCGTGCAGGAATTCTCCTTTAACATCAAGGCTGCCGAAACCCTGGTCGCCCTGTATGCGGCGGATTACGAAAAGGTCAACAAATGGATGCAGGATGATGCGCCCGATGAATTCAGGGACTTCAACATGCTGGATCTGTTCCGCTACATGGTAAAGATGCGCTGCTACCTTCTGAACGAAAAGTACACCGCCCTGATTGCACTGGCAGAAAAGCTGCGTCCGTTCATTGAGGCAGGATGGCGCGGCATGGACTTGTGCGAGCTGGACATGCTGCTTGCAATCAGCTTCTACCGCACGGGCGAAAAGGAACTTGCCTTTTCCGCGCTGGAACGCTCGCTCAGAATCGCAAAGAACAGGAATTTCATGCGGCTTATCGCAGACGAAGGCGAGGCCGTAATGCCGGTACTGACGGATTTCATAAAGAACCGGGGAGAAAACGCTTTCCTGGTCAAGGTTGTGGAACTTGCCCGCGACATGGCAATTACGTACCCAAATTACCTGCGTCCGC
>CADCQA010000060.1 GCA_902803415.1 uncultured Spirochaetaceae bacterium
AAACATCCTAGCGGTTCCCCAGGTCAACGACGTAGAAGTCGCGGAAGCTGCCGCCGTTCCAGTTGAGCGCGGTGCGGAAGCCGTTGGTGAGCGGGCCGGCCATGTACTGGCACTGGGCGCAGATGTACACGTCCAGCAGGTAGAGCTTGTTGTTCAGGTAGCGGCTGGTGTGCTCCAGCTGCTGGTAGGGAATGCCGACTCCCGCCTTAAAGTTGCTGCCGAAGCGTTCTTTTGCCACGTAGTGCGCCTGCGGGAACCGCTGCACAAAGTAGTCCAGTGCCTGCTGCTCTTCCGTCATAAAGAAGATGCCGCTTACCTGCCATTCGTCCAGCTTTTTTCCTACAATATCGCAGAACTGTTCGATTCCGGCGATGACCGGGTGCCCCACCAGATCCCAGCCGGGTGCGGGGTTGTAGTCCGTGCCCCGGTAGAACACTGCCGCCACGTTGTTGCCCAGCCCCTGCAGCACCTTGGCGGATTCCTCCTGCAGAAAACGCTGCATTTCCGGCACAAACGGAATTTTCTGACTCAGCGTAAAGCG
This sequence comes from uncultured Spirochaetaceae bacterium, assembly GCA_902803415.1. Classification (GTDB taxonomy): domain Bacteria; phylum Spirochaetota; class Spirochaetia; order Treponematales; family Treponemataceae; genus Treponema_D. Next base: position 542 of record CADCQA010000060.1, read on the forward strand.
CCGCTGCATTTCGCGCTTGTTCATCCTCGTGTAGTACATGCGCAGGTGCGCGCAGTGAACGACATTTTTGCTCCGGTACACTTCGTCCAGCGTGTACGGCGACGGCTGCCCAAAGTAGTATTCCCACGGATTTTCCTCCGGGCGGGACGGGTCGGAAAACACGTCATTGTCCGTTTTGCGCAGGTCGATGACCGGCACCCAGCCCTTGCGCCGGGCATGGCGCAGGAATCCGAGCACAGCGTCGTACTGGCAGAGTATGCCGCCGCCAAGGTTCGTGATGACGTAAAATGTCTTGTCCGGGTTCTGGTCGCCGTAGCTGACCGGCTTTTCTTTTTCCGAAAAACAGGTATGCAAAAAATTCTGAATGCCGGTGAGGATTGAATAGAAGGGCTCGTCGATGGTGCTCAGGAAGTGGAGTATGAAATCGCGCATGGGTCAAGTATAAAAGGCCATGCAGGGTGTGTCAATGCAGAGGCATCCCTGCGGGAAGCCAACGAGTTTCTGCGTTGCAGAAACTCGCGGGCATGGCAACTGCCCCCCTGAATACATGGGGCGGACGGTTACATGGTTTTACATGCAACAAAAAATGCGCTCCCAGCGAAAAACCGCCCGTTACCGCGGTTGTAACGCAAGCGTTACAAATGCGGCGCCGTTCGGTTTTTCGCTTCCGCGCATTTTTTGGGAGAGGTAGTTCCGTGCATGGAGTGTGTCCCCGCTGTATTTGGTACTTGAATAGAACTTAAAATGTGAAAATCCCGGCTGTTGCAAAAATCCTGCTTTCGGTCTATACTATCATGAGGGAAACTGTCACCCCGGAACTGCCGGCTTTGGCGGACCGAGACATTTCCTTGCTGATTTTACTATTGTTCCCGGTGGCAATTAATGGAAACTAACGATATATCTATTTCTTCTATAAAACCTGTCATGAAACCGCTTCGCATGGGGATTGACGTCGGTTCCACGACGGTCAAGGTCGTTGTGCTCGGCGAACATGACGAGCAGCTGTACAGCGCCTACGAGCGGCACCGCGCGGATATCCGCAACACCATCATTGCCGTTGTAAGCCGCGCATTTGATGAGCTGGAGCAGAAGCTTCCTGCGGGCGCGGAACAGACCGTCAGCGTTAAGGTGACCGGTTCCGGCGGACTTTCCGTCTCTCACTGGCTTTCCATTCCCTTCATTCAGGAGGTGGTGGCGGCGACCACTGCCGTCAAGAAGCTTATTCCGCAGACTGACGTGGTGATAGAGCTGGGCGGCGAAGATGCCAAAATCACGTATTTCCGGGGCGGAGTAGAGCAGCGCATGAACGGTACCTGCGCGGGCGGCACCGGCGCTTTCATCGACCAGATGGCTGCCCTGCTGGAAACCGATGCGCCCGGCCTGAACGAGCTTGCCAAGGGTGCAAGTACCATCTATCCGATTGCAGCGCGCTGCGGTGTGTTTGCCAAGACCGACGTGCAGCCGCTCATCAACGAGGGGGCGCGCCGCGAAGACATTGCCGCTTCCATCTTTCAGGCTGTTGTGTCGCAGACGATTTCCGGCCTGGCGTGCGGCAAGCCCATCCGCGGGCACGTTGCATTTCTGGGCGGCCCGCTGCACTTCCTTGACCAGCTGCGCCACCGCTTTGTAATCACGCTCAAGCTGGCGGAGGACGAAATCATCGTGCCGGAAGACAGCCAGCTTTTTGTGGCTGCGGGCGCGGCATATTCAGCGGAGCGCACGGTGCAGTGCGTTTCGCCGGAACAGCAGGCTGCTTCCTTCCCCACTATCCGCGAGTTCCGCGCAAGCCTTTCAAACCTTGAGGGCGCGGAAATGCAGGAAGTGCAGCGTCTGGAGCCTTTGTTCAGGAACCAGGCGGAACTTGACGAATTCAACGAGCGCCATGAAGGGCAGACCGCGCAGGAAGCCCCGCTGGCGGATGCGCACGGCCCGGTTTTCCTGGGACTGGACGCCGGTTCAACGACGACCAAGGCTGTCCTGACCGACACTGAGGGCAGAATCCTGTGGAAATTCTACGACAACAACGCGGGAAACCCGGTGGAGCTTGCCGTCAAGGTGCTCAAAAAGCTCTATGCCATCCTGCCGAAGGACTGCTACATCGCACGCGCCGTTTCTACCGGCTACGGCGAAGCGCTGTTCCAGGCGGCACTGGGCGTGGACGCGGGCGAAGTTGAAACCATTACGCATTACCGCGCCGCGGATTTCTTCCTGCCGGGCGTGGAATTCCTGCTGGACATCGGCGGGCAGGACATGAAGTGCCTGCGCATGAAGGACGGCGCCATTATTTCCGTGCAGCTGAACGAGGCCTGTTCTTCCGGCTGCGGCAGCTTCCTTGATAATTTTGCCCACACGATGGGCATGGACGTGCGGGAATTCTCCCGCATTGCGCTGCTGGCCCCCAAGCCGGTTGACCTGGGTACGCGCTGCACAGTGTTCATGAACAGCCGCGTCAAGCAGGCGCAGAAAGAAGGCGCGACCGTGGCGGATATCTCCGCGGGCCTTTCCTACTCGGTCATAAAGAATGCACTTTTCAAAGTCATAAAGCTCCGCAAGGCGAGCGACATCGGCACCAGGGTTGTGGTGCAGGGCGGTACCTTCAACAATGATGCGGTGCTCCGCGCCTTCGAAAAAATTGCGGGGGTCAATGTGTTCCGCCCCAATGTGGCAGGGCTGATGGGCGCCTACGGTTCGGCGCTCATTGCACAGGACCAGTGGGAAGATTTGCGCCGCCCCAAGCCCGGCGACCCCGACCAGACGCCCAAATTCATCAAGAGCGGCATTGCCACGCCGGGGCAGCTGGAAACCTTCTCGGTAAGCCTGGAGCTGCGCCGCTGCGGCAAGTGCCCCAACAACTGCCTGCTTACCATCAATACCTTCAGCGCGGGGGCTGCCGGCGACAGCTCTTCTGCCGTACGCAAATTCGTAACGGGCAACCGCTGCGAGCGGGGCGCGGAGCTGGGCGGCATGGTTGTAGATGCAAGCAACAAGGAAAATACCGGCGTTGAAGGCGACGGCGGCGAGCTGCCCAACCTGTTTGACTGGAAATACAAGCGGCTGTTCCATTACGTGCCGCTGCGGCCGGAAGATGCGCCCCGCGGGGACGTGGGCATTCCGCGCGTACTCAATATGTACGAGAACTACCCGCTGTGGTTCACCTTCTTCACCAAACTGGGCTTCCGCGTGCGGCTTTCCCCGCGCTCCAGCCGTGCCATCTACGAGAAGGGCCTTGAAACCATTCCGTCCGAATCCGTCTGCTACCCTGGCAAGATTTCGCACGGGCATGTAGAAAGCCTGCTGCAGTCCGGCTGCAAATTCATCTTTTATCCCTGTGCTCCCTATGAGCGGCAGGAAGATTCCGGTGCGGGCAATCACTACAACTGCCCCATCGTCACCAGCTACCCGGAAGTGCTGCGCAACAATGTGGAGGCGCTGCGGCAGGACAGTTCCATCCTGTTCATGGATCCCTTCCTGCCCATCTACGACAAGGATCGCCTTGCCGAACGGCTTTTTGAGGAACTTTCACCGCATTTCAAGCTGACCAGACAGGAAGTGCAGGAAGCCGTTGAAGCTGCGTGGGAAGAGCAGGAAAAATTCCGCCGCGACGTGCAGCAGAAGGGCGAAGAGGCGCTGGAGGAAATCATTACCCGCGGCGTGAACGGCATTGTGCTTGCGGGGCGCCCCTACCACCTTGACCCTGAAATCAACCACGGCATA
>CADCQA010000061.1 GCA_902803415.1 uncultured Spirochaetaceae bacterium
GTCTCAGCGGCTCAGCTCCAGCAAATCGCGACGGCGCTCGGGGACTCGTCGGACTCATCGTACAAGGGCTCGTACATCAACCTTGACCTGTCGGCTGCCACCGGCTTGACAAGCACAGGTGATGGAACGTTTTATGCCACTGGCAGCAATGCCGGGCTTGCGACATACCTGACGGGCATCACGCTTCCCAGCAGCGGGCTTACCACGATAGGACACAACGCATTTAGGGGATGCACGAATCTTTCCGGTACCGTGACAGTTCCTGCGTCGTGTGATTGTATCGGCAAAAACTCCTTTAAAAATACTGGTATAACGGCGTTGTCGGATGGAGCAAGCCCCGCTCGAACTTGGCATAGAATCAGAAATACTGTTGGTTCACCAGACTATGAGTCTTCTTGGTCCGGTATGTTGAGCGGTGCGGGGACACTTAATGCGTTAAATACAGAAATCTCTGATGATATTCTTTACATACCATATCCGTGATTTCACTGGAGCGCGCAATTTCGCGAGTTTCTGGCACCGCCCGCCGTGTGGGAAACAGTCGCCTTGCCCGCGAGTTTGTGCTGCGCACAAACTCGTTGGCGTCCCGTAGGGACGCCGGCGTCCTGTAAGGACGCTCCCTCAGTTCCTGCCGCTCAGCTGTATAACAACCAGTTCCGGATTGTTCATGATGCGCGGAAAATACGGGCGCTGCCAGGACAGCCCCCTGCTGATGATGAACGCCGTGCTGTGGCCGTCCTGCACAAAGTCGTAGCGGCCGCCTGCATACCGCGGAAAAAGCCCCTGGTTGGGCGCGTACAGGCCGTTTATGCCCGGCAGCCGCCATTGCCCGCCGTGGGCGTGCCCCGACAGAATGACGTCAAAGCCGAACAGAAGATAGTCATCAATGTATTCCGGGCGGTGGGCAAGGAGCACAGCCGGGGTGCCGGGGTGCTGCGCCCGGAGCGCCTTTGCTTCCTGTGCTGCCTGTGCAATCCGGGCAAGGTAAGCCTCCCGGTTTTCCGTTCCTTCCTCGCGCTCCTCATAGTCAAGGTCTGCGTAGGGGTCAGAAACCCCTGCCACGATAATGCTGCCCTGCGGCAGTTCCACAAATACGGCGCTTTCCCGCAGCACCGTGCCCCCGTATTCGGTGAACATGCGGCTGTATTCGTCGTTGTGGTGAAAAAAGTACTCATGGTTGCCGGAAACGTAGAAGAACGGCGCGCTGCCCTGTATGCCGGAAAGCAGCAGTCGCACGTTTTCCAGGTCTTTCCCGCCTTTCTGCTTAAAGTCAAAGGTGTCCCCGGTGAATACAATGATGTCCGGTTCCGCCCGGCGTATGTTTTCCAGCAGCAGCGCTTCGTCCTCTCCAAAATCGTTGCTGTGGAAGTCCGAAATCTGCACGATGCGGATGCTGCTGCCGCGTGCTGCCCCGGTACCGTCTGCTGTCCCGGCAGCAGGTAGTGGTTCAGCAGGTGCTGTTGCGGCAGCAGGTGCTCTTTCTGCCGTACCTGACGCCGCCGGAAGACTGACCGGATATTCCTGCACCTGAATGGATGCGCAGGACTCAAAAAGCAGTGCTGTAAGCATGATGAAAAGAAAGCGTTTCATGTTGCAGCTCCGTCCCCGGAGCTCATCAGTGAGCGGAAAAACGCGCATTCCTCGTCATTGCAGGCAACTGCTTCGGGCAGGGCGGGGTCGCAGTGGAACACGTGCCAGAGCGGCTGCGTTTCCGTGCCGTAGCAGCGGTATACATGGCGCACCCCGGCCGCAACCAGTGCCTGTGTCATGAACGGCGCCTGCTCCCGCAGGAAGTCTCCGCGGCAGGTCATTACGTATGCCGGAGGGAATGCTTCGGTAACGTGGCCGCTTGCATTTATCTGCTCCAGCTCCGCGGCGGTGCCTCCGCCGGGCATAAGGGCTTTCAGCAGCAGGCCAATCTGTTCTTCGCCCGGCAGCTGTGTGTCCATCCGGTACTTGCCGCAGTTCAGTGCAATTCCACGCAGCCGGGGGGCGGGCGCCGTGCTGCCCTGCGCCTCCTGCATGAACGGGAACTGCGCCGCAAAGCTGCTGTTCGTCTGCGCCGAGGCATAGAGGGCAAGCAGATGCGCGCCGGCCGAATCTCCTACGGCAAAAATGTTGTCCGTATCAAAACCGTATTCGGCGGCATGGGCGCCTATCCAGCGGAAAACGCGCTCTGTGTCCTCCAGCGATGCCGGGAATTTTGCCTCAGGGGCAAGGCGGTAGGAGAAATTCACCACGGCAAATCCGCGCTGCGCAAGCTTCATGCAGTAGAACTGGTACACATCCTTGTCGCCGTAAACCCATGCGCCGCCGTGCACGCTCACAATGACGGGCAGCTTACCTTCGGCCGCCTTGGGCCGGTACACGTCCAGCAGCTGCCACTTGCGCAGCTTTTTGTCGTCTCCGTAGACAATGTTGTCCGTCCGTGCAATGTCCGCCGGGGTCTTCTGTCCCGCGTCGCGCTTTTTGTCACCCTTCCCGAACTGCCTGCGCACCTTGTGCGCCGCAAGCCACAGCTGTATCGTCATCACGCCTTGCTCCTTTTTCCTCAGTTTTCTTCGATTTTCTTCCATTTATTGTAGCACAAAAGCTGCATTTTGTGCAGCAGCCGTAAATTTTCCCCACGAAAATCACTTTTTCAAATGAAAAAAAAGCAGGGTTTCCAAGGGGCTGCAAGCCCCAGACCGTGCCGGTGAAGGGGTGGGGTTTTAGGGGAGGGGAAGCCCCTCGCTTCGGAAGTAGGGGGGCTTCTCCTCCCCTAACTCCACAAGAGCGCATTTTTCTTCCCTCCATTGACGGGGTGCGGGGGAAGGCCTCCTCGCAAAAACTGATTTCATTTTATGCGTTCCTGTGTTATAATGAGGATTTAGTAAGGCTGTGCCTGCGGTCCGGGCGCGGCGGCTTTCGGGGGAATACATGATTCAGAGGACATTTGATGTCACAAAACAAGAGGAAATCACGGGCGTGGTCGCCGAACTGCAGAGCATGGTCGAAGTCTCTGCGGCAAAGGATAAATTCCTTCAGGTGGGCTTTTACCGTTTTTCCTGCAAGGACGTGCTCAAGCTGCTTGCCCCCGTGCAGGAGGCATTCCCGGACATCAAGCTGCTTGCCTTCTCCCTCTTTGCCCCGGAACCGATGGGGCTGAATGCCGACGGTACCTTTATCTTCCGGGAGCCGGTAATCAAGCTGGGCTTCCGCTTTTTCATGCAGTCCGAAGTAAAGATCCTTACCTACGACCTTGCGGAGCTTTCCGTTGAAGACATGATTTTCCGGGCGCGGCGCGACATCCTTGCTACCCCTGCGGTTAAGGGGGTTTCCTGTCTCTGTGTGGGCGAAAAACTTGCGGTTTCGGACATGCTGGAACGCATGACAGCCGGGCTGGAAGACATTCCCGTGTTCGGCATGAAGGCGGACGTTCCCTACGGGCCGGGCATGGAAACTGCAAAAATTGAAAAGCAGTCGCCCTGCATTTTCTATGGAAAGAAATGCGATCGCGGCGTGGCACTGGTGCTCTATACCGGCGCCGACCTGCAGGTGCGCACGGACTACATTTTCGGCTGGAAGCCCATCGGCAAGAAGATGGCAATCACCGTTGCAGACAAGGATTCCGTGGCCGACGACACCCTGATTACCGGCATAGACGGCATGAGGCCGGAGGACGCCTTCAAGAAGTACTTCGGCATCAAATTCGACCAGTACCTGCCGATGAACACGGGGGAATTCCCGCTCACGGTTACGCGCAACGGGCTGCAGCTTGCGCGCATTCCCATGTACGCCACGCCGGAGGGCAACCTGCTGCTTATCGGCGGCATCCGGCAGGGCGAGTACGCGCAGTTCTCCTATTCACTGCCCGATGAAATCCTTGCCGGAACGCGCAGCCGCTGCGCTGACATGGCCGCCTTCAACCCGGAGGCACTGGAGCTGTTCCCCTGCGCAAACCGCTCGATGGTGCTCCGTGAAGACGCAAAGAAGGAAATTGATTTTTACCGCTGCATCCTGCCGGAAATACTGTACAGCTACGGCTCCGGCGAAATCTACCGCTGGCACGGGCAGGGGGCGCTGCTGAACAGCTCGCTCGTTGCCGTCGGAATGCGTGAGGGCGCGGCCGATGGCGTGAACCCGGCCTTTACCGAACTGTCCGCGGAGGAAAAAACGGAAAATACCGGCGCGCTTTCACTGCCGGTGCGGCTCCTTACCTTCATGAAGGCGATGACCGGCGACCTGACATCCTACGTGGAAAAGGCAAGCCGCGCCAGCGAATCAAAGTCCGCGTTCCTTTCCAACATGAGCCACGAAATCCGCACGCCTATCAACGCCGTGCTCGGCCTTGACGAAATGATTCTGCGCGAAAGCAGTGAGGATACCATCCGCGGTTATGCGCGCGACATTCAGTCCAGCGGGCGTTCGCTGCTTACCATCATCAACGACATCCTTGACTTTTCCAAAATTGAAGCCGGCAAGATGGAAATCATCAATGCCGAATACGACCTGCGGCAGACGCTTTCCGACATCAGAAACATGCTGGAAGTCCGCGCGCTGGACAAGGGCCTTGAATTCATCATTTCCGCGGATGACGAAATGCCTCACCTGCTTTACGGCGACGAGGTGCGCATAAAGCAGTGCATGGTGAACATCCTGACCAATGCCGTCAAGTACACGCGCGTTGGTTCAGTCATGCTTTCCGTGGGCTGCAAAAAGAAGGACGAAGATCACATCCTGCTGAACATCAAAGTCTCTGACACCGGCATCGGCATAAAAAAGGAAGACATGCCCAAGCTTTTCCTTCCCTTTGAGCGCATCGAGGAACGGCGCAACCGTTCTGTGGAAGGAACAGGACTTGGCATGAGCATCGTGAACAGCCTGCTGGCGCAGATGGGGTCCCGCCTTTCCGTCGAGAGCACCTACGGCCAGGGTTCCAGTTTTTCTTTCTCGGTGGAACAGCGGGTGTGCAGCTGGGAGCGGCTGGGCTCGCGTGATGACATGCTTGCCGCGCGCGAATCGGAAAATGCTGCCTACATGGAAAGCTTCCAGGCGCCGGCAGCACGGATTCTTGTGGTCGATGACATGCCGATGAACCTGGTGGTCATAAAGGGCCTGCTCAAGATGACCCGCGTGCAGGTGGATACTGCTGCGAGTGCGGCGGAAGGCCTTGTGCTTGCGCAGAATAATGCGTACCACCTCATTTTTATTGACCACCTGATGCCCAAGGTTGACGGCATCGAGATGCTGGGCAAGCTCCGTTCCGACCCGCTGTCAAAGAACCGCCACACGGTGTGCATTGCCCTGACTGCGAATGCCGTAAGCGGCGCGCGCGAAATGTATCTTGCGGCCGGCTTTGACGATTACCTTTCCAAGCCGGTGGAGTACAAAAAGCTGGAAGCCATGCTTGCGGATTATCTGCCGAAGGAACTGCTGCTTACGCAGGGGCAGGGCGGCTTTATCGACATGAATCATGCCGAATGGAACGGCGTGGAGCGCCGCGAAAGTGCCTGCGTGGTAAACCTTATATTCAATGACACCTTCAAGCTTGATATTGAGGAAGCCCTCAAGAACTGCGGCGACAAGGATGTCTTTATGGATGCCGTCAAGAATTTCTATGATGGCATTGAGGAAAAGGCCTCGGAGATTGAAGGCTACGTTGCGTCCGGCGACTGGAAGAATTTTACCGTGCAGGTGCATGCGCTCAAGAGTTCAGCCCGGCTCATCGGTATGGATGATTTGTCCGAGCGTGCAAAGGCGATGGAAGCCGCGGGAAATGCCGCCCAGCGCGGTGACAGTTCCGCTTTTGATGATATTGCGGTACATACGCCCAAGCTGCTTGCCGATTACCGCAGCTGCCTCCAGACGCTTGCGCCACTCCGGGGAAAGGTGGTGCTGCCTGCGCAGGCTGCCGGTGATGGTGCTGCATCCAAACCCGCCATCCCGGAGGAAACCTACCGCGAAGCGCTTTCCGCCCTGCGGGAACTGGTTTCCGCCTTTGACTTTGGCAGCGCGGATGCAATCATCGCGGAACTGGACAGCAAAACACTGCCGGAAAACTGTGCCGGGCAGTTTGCTGCACTCAAGCGGGCTGTGCGTTCGGTTGATGCCGACGCCGTGCTTAAGCTGCTGGATTCCGCCGGGTAATGCCCGCTGTTCCGGGACTCAGATGCAGTATTCGAAGCCGATGAATTCGGTGTCTCTCCGTGCAATGTCCTGCAGCGTTACGGAGTCAACATAATTATTGATCACGTGCTCAAAGTCGTTCCAGAAGTATTCGTTTCCGGCGGAACTCAGGTGCCGGTTTTCCGTGGTGTTGCGCGGGGAAAGGTCGCCTTCCATCGCGCGCAGTATTTCGCCCACCGTGTATTCCGAGGCTCTTCGGTTCAGCCTGTAGCCGCCGTTAGTTCCCCTTGAGCCGCTCACAAAGCCGTTTTTGCCCAGCTGGAGCAGAATCTGCTCAAGGTATTTAATCGGCAGGTTCCTCCGGTGCGACAGCAGTTTGAGCGGAACAAATTTTCCTCCGTCATTTTCCGCAAGGTCGGTCATGATGAGCAGGGCGTATTGCCCTCTCGTTGAAATCCTGTACATGGTCACTCCTTTTATTCAAGCTGTTCGGGAACTTCTGTTTCCGAACAAATCTATTTTCCGTTGAATTCAGTACATATCCGCTCCAATGCCTTTTCAAGGATGGCACGCGGTGTTGCAACGTTAATGCGCTGGAATTTCTCTCCTTCTTTTCCGAACATCAGTCCGTAGTCGAGCCAAACTTTCGCTTTGTTCAGTACCCGTTTTGAAATTTCCATATCGCTCAGTTCCGTGAATGCATGAAAGTCCAGCCAGACAAGGTAGCTTCCTTCCGGGCGGTGCACGCGGATTCTGGGGCAGTGTGCGGCGACATAGCGTTCGGTAAACAGAATGTTTTCATGGATATAGTCCTTCACCTGGTCGAACCAGGCGCCGCCGTCCTTGTATGCGGCAGTGGCGGCGACCAGCCCCATCAGGCTCGGTTCGTCGTAGCCGGTGCAGTCAATTTCGTGCTGGAATGCTTCGCGCAGTTTTTCGTTCGGAATGATGATGTTCGAAAACTGCAGGCCCGCCAGGTTGAATGTCTTGCTCGGTGAGGTGCAGACGATTGTATGCTGCGCTGCTTCCTCCGAGAGTGTTGCATACACCGTGTGCGTGTTTCCTTCAAATGTTATGTCGCAGTGGATTTCGTCGGATACCACCAGCACGCCGTGCTTGCGGCAGATGCGCTCTATTTCTTCCAGCTCATTTCTTTTCCACACGCGCCCGCCAGGATTGTGCGGCGAACAGAGGACGAACAGCTTTACCTGCTCCGCGCGTATTTTTTCTTCAAAGTCCGCAAAGTCAATCTCGTAGTGCCCGTTTGTAAAGCAGAGCGGATTGTTTACGACGCGGCGGTTCAGGTCGGCAATCACATTGAAGAAGGGGTAGTAGACGGGTTTCTGGATGAGCACGGCGTCGCCTTCCTTTGTGAATGCCCTGATTGCGGCGGCGATTGCAAAGACCACGCCCGGTGTGTTTACAATCCATTCTTCCCTGGCCTCAAAGTGATGGCGCTCCCTGAACCATGTAATGACTGCATGGTAGTAGCGCTCGTCCGGGCGGCTGTACCCGAAGATGCCGTGCTGTGCGCGTTCTGCAAGCGCCTGCTGCACGCACGGTGCGGTGGGAAAATCCATGTCCGCAACCCACAGGCTTATGGCATCAAGCGGTTTATTGCGTTTTGCGGCAAGGTCGTATTTTGCAGCAAATGTATGACTTCTGTCCGTGATGGTGTCAAAGTTGTACTCCATACTCTAATCTCCTGGCTGTGCCTGCTGCGCAGAAAGCCTGCGTTTTTTCTAATTTCCTATTGACTTGCTAGGATAAATACAGTATATCATATATTGCCTACCAAATCAATAGGTAATTTATAAGACGGAGTAGATTATGAAAAAGAACCTTATTTTTTCTATTGTCCTGTTTGTGCTTGGAGCGCTTGTTGCGCTTGCACCCTATACCTTTGCAAAGGTCTGTGACGTCGGCGAGAAAGTGATGAAATGCCACTGGACTGCCAGAGCGGAACTGTTTACGGGACTGGTCATTGCATTCCTTGCCCTGCTGCGTTTCTTTGCAAAGTCTGATGCGCTCTTCCTTGGGCTTGATGCCGGCATTTTTGCAAATGCGCTGGGAGTCATTCTTTTTCCCTCCGTGCTGATTGGTGTCTGCGGAATGGCGTCCATGCACTGCCACGCTGTTACCAAACCGGTGCTGCTTGTGCTGGGAATCCTGCTGCTGGTGGCGCTTGCCGCTGATGTGCTTGTCCGCCTGCGGGGCAGGAAGCAGCACTAGGAAACTTCAGGTCTTTGCATCTTTTTCAAAGGAGCATACTATGGAACAATCCCTGTCACTGAGGGTGCTGGCGGCAAAAAACATCCGCCGCAAAGCCTTCCGCTCGTTTGCGCTGGCAGCACTGGTTACACTTTCTGCAGCCGTCCTTTCGGGAAGTTTCCTGCTGGCATCGAGTCTGCGGCAGGGAATTTCCGGCATGCAGGCCCGGATTGGGGCAGACCTGATGATTGTGCCGGAAGGCTGCACTCAAAACTTTGAGCAAGTCCTGCTTTCCGGGGAACCGAATTATTTCTACATGGACAGGTCTGTTGAGGACACTGTGCGCGGCATAACGGGCGTGCGCGCCGTAACAAGCCAGTTCTACCTTACCAGCCTGAGCGAAACCTGCTGTGATTTTCCCGTGCAGATAATCGGCTTTGATCCGGAAAGTGATTTCCTCATAAAGCCGTGGGTGCAGCAGTACGCTGCGGGCGGCGCGCTTTTTACCGGAAGTAATGTCACTGTAAAAAACGGAGGCATTTCCTTCTTCGGGCAGAAGCATGCTGTCAGCGCGAAGCTGGCAAAAAGCGGGACGGGCATGGACAATGCCGTGTTTACTGACCTTGCGGGGGTGCAGGACATATTCAATGATGCCCGCGAGCGGGGATACTCCTTTGTATCCGACGGCGATGTGCATGCAAAGACCAGCGCAGTATTTGTCAGGCTGGAAGACGGTGCCAAGGCAGACAGTACCGCGCTCCGGATCCGGCAGGCGGTGGAAGGCGTGCAGGTTATCCAGCAGGGAAAGTTTATCCGCACCTTTGCGGACAAGATGAATTCTTTCATCTTGTTCCTTTCCGTGATGAGCCTGCTGTTCCTGCTGGTTACGGTGCTTGCGCTTGCGCTGTCGTTCTCGCTTTCCATGTATGAACGGAAGCGCGAATTTTCAATACTGCGCGTGCTGGGGGCAAGCCGCTCCGATGTGAGCGCTGTTATCCTGCATGAGGCGTTTATCCTGGGAAGCACCGGCTCGGTGTGCGGAATTTTCCTTGCCGCGCTTGTGCTGCTTCCATTCAGCATACTGATTGCCCAGAAAATTGCCATGCCGTTCTGCATGCCCGCTGTGTGGCAGCTGCTGCTCTTTGCGGCGCTGACCTTTGTGCTGCTTACGGCGGCCTGCGTACTGAGTGCCCTGCACACGGCGCTGCGTATTGCGCGGCTTGAAATTTATGCGGAAGCAAAGTAAGGGGAAGCCCATGATTGTTGTGGAAAACATTTCAAAATCATTTTCATCTCCCAGAGGAAGCATTCGTGTGCTCGATGCTTTTTCCTGCACCGTTCCGGACGGCCGCTGCCTGGGAATTGCCGGAAAATCCGGTGCAGGAAAAAGCACGCTCCTGTCCATCATTGCGGGGCTGCAGGAGCCGGACAGCGGGCGCGTTCTGATAGACGGCACTGATATCAGTGTCCTGGATGACAGGCAGCGTTCGCTGTTCAGGAACAGGCATATTGGCTTTGTTTCGCAGGAGCAGAGTTTTCTGGAAAACCTGACGGTGCTGGACAACGTGCGGCTGCCGGCATGCCTTTGCAAAAAGGTGAAGCCGGATGCAGGGGCTGACCGCGCCCTGCAGCTGCTGGAACGCCTTGGTGTCCGCCAGCTTGCGGACTGCTACCCGTCGGAACTTTCCGGCGGCGAAAACCACCGCGTCCTGATAGCGCGCGCACTGATGAACGAGCCTGCGCTCATACTTGCTGATGAGCCGACTGCTTCGCTGGAAAAGGAACAGGCAGCTTCCGTAATGGAACTGTTCCGCACGCTTGCCGATGAGGGAAAAACTATTGTCGTGGTCAGCCATGACGAATCCGCCCTGCGTGCCTGTGATGAAATTCTTCGGATTGATAATTAGAAATTTGCAGAAAATAAAAATGCGCTCCCGGTGTGGAAGCGCATTTTTTTTTCAGTTCAGAGCCTGTGCTAAATCGCTGATGAGGTCATCGGCGTTTTCTATGCCCACCGAAAGCCGCAGCGTATCCGGCGTTATGCCGTTCTTCAGGCGGATTTCTTCCGGCACGTCAGCATGGGTCTGGGTTGTGGGGTAGGTGATAAGGCTTTCCACGCCGCCCAGACTTTCCGCGTACTGGATGAGCTTTACGCGTTCAAGGATGGACAGGGCTTTCTCTGTGTTTCCAGTCTGGAAGGTCAGCATTGCCCCGAAGCCCCGCGCCTGCCGCTGCATGATGGCATGGCCGGGGTGATCGGCAAGTCCCGGATATATAACCCTCGTAACATTTTTCTGCGTGCAGAGCCAGCGCGCAATTTTTCCTGCATTCTCCTGCGCTTTTTCCATGCGGACAGCGAGTGTCTTTATGCCGCGCAGGGTAAGCCAGCTGTCAAACGGCGAAAGCCCTGCTCCCGTTGTCTTGATGAGGAATCTGAGCTGTTCCTGCACTGCGCGCTTGTTTGTAACGATGAAGCCTGCAAGCGTGTCGTTGTGACCCGCAAGATATTTTGTTCCGCTGTGCACAACGATGTCAGCGCCCAGCGCAAGCGGGTTCTGCAGGTAGGGCGACATGAACGTGTTGTCCACGATGAGGAGCAGATTGTGCCGGTGTGCAATTGCTGCAGCGGCGGCTATGTCTGTTACGTTCATCATGGGATTGGTCGGCGTTTCAATGTAGACTGCCTTTGTTTCCGGGCGGATAAGGGATTCTATGTCATCCGTGGCACAGTTTACCCGCGTGAACTGCAGACCGTTCTTTGCGGACACATGGTCAAAGAGGCGGATTGCCCCGCCGTAAAGATCACTGTCTGCAATCAGATGGTCGCCGGGCTTGAACAGTTCCATCAGGAGTGCTATTGCTGCCATCCCGCTGGACATCGCCAGTGCATCGCTTCCGCCTTCAAGCTGACACACGACTTTTTCAAGCTGCTCCCTTGTAGGATTCTGGAGCCGCGAATAGTCAAAACCCGTGCTCCGTCCGACTCCCGGATGCGCGTATGTTGCAGTCTGGTAGATGGGGAAGCTTACTGCACCGTAGTGCGTGCATGTTTCACGGACGTCTGGCGCGGTACTGTTTTCTGTTTCTCCGGCTGCAAGGTGCAGGCATTTTGTTTCCAGTGCAAATGGCATGCTGACCTCCTAAATGTTGTATTCTGCCTCATGCAGTTGGCCGCCGAAGTTTAGGATTTCCAGCACCTTGTTCCGGTACAGGGCAAAGGTATCCTGCACGCGCACCCGCGGCTTGGGCAAATCGATGTCTATCACTGCTTCGACTTTTGAAGGCCGTGCACTCATCACCACAACCTTGTCGCTCATGTAGATTGCCTCATCAACGTCGTGCGTTACCATCAGCATGGTCATGTTGTTCTCGTTCTTTATGCGGAGAATTTCATCCTGCAGGTTCATGCGCGTAAATGCATCCAGTGCACCGAGCGGCTCATCAAGGAGCAGCACTTTGGGGTGCCCGACCAATGCGCGTGCAAGCGATGCCCGCTGCTGCATGCCGCCGGAAATCTGGTGCGGGTAGGAATTTTCAAATCCTTCCAGCCCCACCAGCTTCAGAATATCATGTACGTCCTGCTTGTGTTCTTTGTAAAGTTTCCGTGCCTTCAGCCCGAACGCCACATTGTTCTGGACGGTAAGCCAGGGAAAGAGGTTTGAACCCTGGAATGCAAATCCCCGGTCGCTCCCGGCCTTTGTGATTTTTTCATTATCCAGGAACACGGCACCTTCGTACTGTTTTTCAAGCCCGCCGATTATGCGGAGCAGGGTTGATTTGCCGCAGCCTGACGGCCCGATAAGGCTGACAAAACTACCGGGTGCTATGTCGAGCGAAAAATTGTTCAGTACCCGAACGTCATCAAAACTCTTGTTTACATTCTGAATCTGAATGCTGCCTACCATCTGATAACCCCCTTCTGCCATACCATTATTTTGTCACGGACTTTGAACAGCAGCGTCAGTATGAATGAACACAGGACGGCAATAACGATGAGCCCCGCATACACTCCGTCATACTGCATTACGGATTTCTGCCAGTTGATGTACCAGCCGATTCCCTCCGAGTTGCCGTTCATCTCGACGGCCATCAATGTTGCGAATGAAGATACAATGCCGTAGAACAGGCCCAGAAAGATCTGCGGCAGACTTGCCGGAACTGCCACGCGGAACACCTTGAAAAATGTTTTTGCGCCCAGCGTTTCGCTTACTTCAAAAAAAACTTTGTTTACGCTCTGAATGCCGCTGGCCGTCATCAGCGTGACCGGGAACCACACGGCGAATGCAATGAGGAACACATTTGCACCGTGCGTGGTTGGAAATACGCTCAGTGCAAGGGGAATCCATGCCGTCGTGGGAACGGGCCCCAGAAACTTTGTTACAGGGTTCAGCCAGTATCCCACGTGCCTGTTGTAGCCAAGGGCAAGTCCGGTAAAGAATCCTGTTACCAGCCCGAATGCAAAGCCCTGCGCAAGAAGTCCCAGTGAAAACAGCAGATTCTTGAGCAGAAATAATTTTTGTTCCCACAGCAGACCCGTTACGCGGTCAAGCGACGGAAAATAGAGAACCGGAAGCAGCCGTGTTTTTGATACGATTGTATTCAGGACGGCAAGAAATACAATCAGTCCGGTATAGAACGGAAACTTTGCCTGAATCTTCTTCCTGAAGTCCTTTGCAAAAAAGCCTGCGGCAATGCAGCCTGCCAGGACAATCACTGCACAAAGGAGAAAACACATGTAATAGGGGGATGCCATCTGTTTTTGCTTTCCGCTTTCGGGGATTGCAAAATAGAGAACCGCAGAAAGTGCTGCCGCAAAAAATGGCAGCAGGTATAGTAGAATTTGCTGTATATTTTTTTTCATGTGTTTTCTCCTTGTTCAAGAAACTGCCCGGAATTACAGCGCTTTGCTGTTGTTTGTCAGGACTGTAACCTTGGTTTCGGTATATGTTCCGTCGGCATTGTAGATGTAGGAATCCGGCACGTCGTCAAAGATTTCAAAATGCTCATTGACAAAGCTTTCTTTGTCTGCAACATTTGTCATGATTCCCATGTCAACAACCTGGTCGATTGCATCGTACAATGTTTTCCGTGCAAGCCCCACGGACGGTGTGTAGTTGTATGAAGCAAGCATTTTTGCGTTGCTTGCAACATCGCCGGAAACATGCTCGTTTTTAACCTGCAGCTCTGCGGTTTCAAGGGGCTTCGCCTGTACAAAGGCAGCTGCCTTCAGCATTGCGCGGATGAATGCCTTTGTATGCTCCGGATATTTTTTTGCAATCTCAGAGGAAACGAATGTCATGCAGCAGTATTCCTGGCTGAATTTTTCGTCTTCAGTTGTATCAAGAATTTTCCTGAAACCGTATGACTGTTCGGCAAGATAACCGACGGGATCGTGCAGGCCCACGGCATCAACGGCTCCGTTTTCCAGCGCAAGCGGCAGATCTGTCAGTCCGTACACGGCCATTTTGAATTCTGCGCCCTGCCCGTATGCCTTGTATCCGTAGTCGTGGAATTTCCGCTGGAACACGACGGTTGAAGAATCCTGTACGCCGCACAGCCCGACAGTCTTTCCTTTTAAATCCGCCAGCGTCTGGTAAGGTGAATCTGCCTTCACGTAGAACTTTGTGCATCCTGTGTGCAGGCCGCTCAGGAATTTTATCTCAAGGCCGTTGTCAATCTGGGGCAGAAGACCGCCCGCCAGGCCAAGTGTTGCATCGATTTTGCCTGCAACCACCAGAGAGCTTGCCTGCATCAGATCAATTTCAATTGTCTCGTACTTGAGGCCGGCTTTCTCAAACTCATCCTTGAAAAGCCCTAGGTCAATTGCCACATGGAGCGGTGCACCGCAGAGGCTGGAATTCGCAGTTCCAATTTTGAATACGAATTCTGAATCCTGCTTTTTTCCGCAGGAAGTAAATGTTGTAGCGGCGGCAAATGCAAGTACTGCTGCTGCGACTGAGGTTCCGATTTTTTTCAGCTGTTTCATAATAAACTCCTTTTGTGTTTTATATATGCTTTTCAAATGCTACAGATTGTCATACAAGTCTTCCGTGAACGTAAGGCTGCCGCGGTATCCGCAGTATGTTCTGTTGAACACAAGCCGTTCGTTCATGGGGAACGTTGCATTCAGGAACTGGATGCCTTTTTCAAGGGCCACTTCCTTTTCATTCGTGCTTCCGATGAGCAGCGTGATTTCCTCCTGCTCATTCCGTATTGCCTGGTTTATATCCCACTGGTCACTTGCAAAAACAACTTTAGGCGGCGCTGCATATTCCAGCCTGCTGATGTTCTGTATAATCCGTTCTTTGTCTTCCGGGCGGAATATGGGTTCTGTGATGATGACAAGCACCGGCGTGAAGCTGTAGTCATTTGCAAGGTAGCGGGTAATTGCAATTGCACTCGCTGCATCCCCTGCTACGGCAAAGCGTTTCCAGCTGAGGGCGCCGATTGACTGCGCAAGGTAGGAGTAGACGTAATCCTCTTCCTCTTTTATGACTCTTTCCACGAGAGCATCATCAAGCTTCAGCGCCGCAGCAACTTCGCGGACAAACTGCGTCGTATCCGTTGCCCCAATCGGGAAGAATGGGAACCTGATTGACGGAACTCCGAACTTCTGCTCGAACTTTGCCGCAGGACCCTTGAAAAGCCATGGGTTTACAATGATGTTCAGGGCAGCTTCGGCGCAGTGCTCTACCACGTCAATGCCCTGGTGCCTGGTAAAGAACGTGTTCACCTTGAGCCCAAGCTTGGAAAGAATCCTTTCGATTTCTTCAAGCGTGCCGCTCCAGAACGGATCATGATACGGCACAATCCCAAAGATGTTCACCAGATTTTCCTGTTTTCTTTCCGGCGCTGCAATCACTTTGTCTATGAACGTGTTCCATACTGTTTCATAGCCGAGATTGCTGTCACCGGCAAAACCGGGAGTATCAATGGCAAAGACTTTGTTGCCTTTCGCTTTAAATTCTTCAGTAACGCTTTCGATATCGTCGCCGATGATGCCAGCCGTGCAGCCGGTAAGCACAAAATATGCGTCTGCATCTATGATGTCGACCGCTCCCTGAATCGTTGTGCGCAGCTTGTTCACACCGCCGAATACAACTTCTTTTTCGAGCATGTTGCTGGAGGGCAGCGAAACTCCGCTCACGAAACAGGCATGTTTGTGTCCGCTCTGGCCCTGTTCGGCAGCAGTGGTCTGCATGCAGCAGCCCGGCCCCGAATGCAGGATGGGGCAGACATGATCTATTGCCGCAAGCACTGAATTGATGCCGGAGAGCACACAGCCGCCCCGGGGATTTTCTGTTACAAAACTCATTCTGCCTTCTCCTTACACGCCAACGATATATTTGAATGCATCCTGTTCATACCAGCTTTCCTTGTAGGGAAGCTTTACATGCTCTGCCAGTTTTTTGTTGAATCCCGGATTGCTCAGCTGATCGGCAATCTTGTTTCCCAGGTACAGAAGTCCGTCATAGCCCATCGTCGGGCGCTTGCCGTCAAGCACGTGCGTTGTGGGAATCCCCAGCTTTGCAGCCCATTCAGGAACGCCGATGAATGCATCCGGCTTGAGCTTTTTGACAAGATTCACCTGTTCAAAGGGCTGCATGTTTGCAACATCGATAACAAAGTCCTTGTGAATGCCGTTCAGGTATTCAACGTCAACCTGCGCATCGGCATCGTAGGTCGGAGTTTCCAGTCCGACCAGTTTCATGCCGAAGTCGTCTATCAGGGCTGCTGCCGCAAACGAGCGCCCGGTTCCGCCGCAGATGAAAACCCGTTTTCCTGCAAGCTTTGCACGGATTTTTGCAACGAGCGGTTCAATACGCTTGTGCTCGGAGCTGATGATTGCTTCAACCTCTGCTTCCTTGCCGATGATTTTTGCAATGCCGCGGTACCATTTGTCGGTGTTGCGGATTCCGATCGGCATGACAGTATGCGAGTAGGGAATGCCGTAGCTTTCTTCCAGCGTTTTCATGAACTCGTCTGCAAAAACCTTGCAGATAGAAGTTGATGCCACTGCCTGCGGAATCCGTTTTATTTTTTCCAGAGAACTGTAAAACGGAATGTAATTCACTTCGGCACCAATAAGGGCAAGCATGCGTTCCATTTCTTTCTGGTCGGCATAGCTTACGGTTGTCGGTGCAAACAGATTCACCAGATTCGGAACCGTCGGCAGTTTTTTGTTTTTGAGGATGTACTTGTTGATTGCAAGGAATGCAGCATCAAATCCGCTTGCGCAGATTTTGCTCTTGAAGCCTTCGCAATGGATGGGGATGATTGTTGAGTCCGGGTATTCCGTTCCCAGACTGGCGCAGATTGCATCAATATCGTCCCCGATGATTCCCGATGCGCAGGAAGCGTAGACAAAAATCAGTTTTGGGGAATAGCGTTCTACTGCCTTTTGCACTGCTTCGCGGAGCTTTTTTTCGCCGCCGAACACAACGCTCTTCTGGTCAAGGTTGGTGACAATGATGCGCGGATTGGTGATGGTTTTTACGCCGCGGTGTGCCTGTCCCACACGGAACATGTCTACTGCCATGATGGTGCATCCTACGCAGCCCTGCGGTGAATGACTTATGAACACAGAATCTTCCAGCGACATAAGGCACGCCATGCTGTTGATCTGCTGGCACTGCAGTCCCTGGGAAAAACTTCTGTCAGCCCTCTTGAGGCATCCCTTCTTGAAGCTTTCTGCTGCAGCGATACTTGGGCCGCCAAAATCATTTACGCGGCCGGAAACTGATTCTCTTACGCCTGAATACTGTACTGCCATTCGTTACCTCCGTGCCAGCGAAACATGATTGTCCACGCTGTGAAAATACTTGGTGATTTTTTCCAGGGCTTCCTGTACCGTGCAGTCAACATCGAATGCTGCCACAGCTTTTTTTTCAAGCTGCTTTGTGACATGGAAGCCTATTTTTTCGCAGACAACACA
>CADCQA010000062.1 GCA_902803415.1 uncultured Spirochaetaceae bacterium
CGTGATTTTGGGATCGGCGAATTCCACCGAAGCAAGCACTTCGGCAAATTTGTCCGCAGCGTCCTGCATAAGGGGGCTGTGGAACGGACCGGCCACCCGCAGGCGGATTGCACGGCGCGCGCCGGCAGCAGTTGCCCGCTTTTCGGCCTCGCCCAGCCCGTCGAAGGTGCCGCTGATGACGGTCTGCTTGACGGAATTCATGTTGGCGGCATACACATCGTCTATGCCGGAGACTATTTCCTTCACTTTTGCGGGGTCAAGGCCGAGGATTGCGCTCATGCCCGGAGCCTTGCCGCCCCCTTCCTTTGCAATTTTTTCGCAGCACTGCTGCATGATTTTGCCGCGCTGGCGCACGACCTTTATGACGTCTTCAAACGAAAGCACCCCTGCGGCATAGAGCGCCGGGAATTCGCCCAGGCTGAAGCCCATCGCGGCGGACGGTTCAATGCCCTTGTCCTTGAGCGCCGCCATGATGGCAAGAGATGCCGTGGTTATCGCAAGCTGGCTGTTGTCGCTGCGGCTCAGCTCTGCGGCGTCAGCCTCCCAGAGGAGCTTGCACATATCGATGTTTACTATAGAAGAAACATCGTCAATCACCTTTTTTGCTGAGGAGAACGTCTCTGCAACGTCCTTGATCATTCCGGGAGCCTGTGCGCCCTGACCCGGAAACAGAAAAGCATATTTCTTAGCCATACGTACCTCTTTATGACAAATTATCTCAATTTGTCAAAATCTTGTCAATGCTTTTGCATGGAAAACACAGGGATGAAGTGCGGAGGAAGCGTGATGCGGGGAAGCTCAATGCGTGGGGAAGAACGAAGATGCCAGCAGAGGGTCACACATGGCAGCTGGTACCCGCCCGTGCATGGGGCGGAACTGGAAACCTCAAGCCTGAATCCGCCCAAACCCAAGCGCGAGTACAAAGACCGGCTGTTCAAAGCGATTTTCGGAAGAGACACAGAAGAAAGCAAGCGCTGGCGGCTGGACTTATACAACGAGGCTTCCCTTGCGGGAAGCCAATGAGTTTCTGCTGTGCACAAACTCGCAGGCACGGCGGCAAGCGGTCACCTCCGCTAGTCAAACGCACAAACTGCAACCACACTGTAACTCAGATTCTTGTTCTCACTCATACGAGAACCGCCATTTGCACCAAGTGCATATGCTTCGCTAGAACTATAAGTACTTTGGCCCGACGACCAGTAGGCACCGGCTGAAAAAAGATTCCGATTGGAGCCTGCAGCACGAAGAGCGTTTACTACAGTTGTCCGGTTGGAATACAGTGAACTGAGTTCACTATATGAGGGCAAATACCAGTCACCCGGTACAGAATATGCCGTACCGTATGACGTACAGAAGTAAAATGCAGGATATGTGGTCTCACTGTAATTATCCAGCGCTTTTATCAGGTCAGTATTTTCCTTGCCGTTGGTACTTGTTGCCACACTGCCGCTACCACCCCATTTTTTACTTGTTCCATACAGGCCCAGGCCAATTTTTTTAGTTCCTGTCTTGAAAATTACCGCAATAACTGCCGCCTTCTGTTCGGCGGTCAGTACTGTCGCATTACCGGACACAAACGCTTCTGCGCTACCGTCGTTGAACACGATGTCGCCGACGGCATCCGGTGCGGCCTTGCTTCCGATTGGCGGCTTCTTCTTCAGCTTCACCGTTTCCGTTGCCGGGTGTACCGTCGGCGTGGCAGCACCGGTAAGGATTGCCTTGCATTGTATCGTGTACTCTGTCGCATCCGCCGGTGCGGATGCACCTGCCCCGGTCAGGTTGCACATCGTGCCGATGGTCACGTTTTTTGAATCATCGGCTGAACTTGCCGTAGTCCAGTCTGCCGAAGCGAACTTCCAGGAGAACTCCGTTCCAGTCGGGAACGAATCGCTGCTGTCCTCCGGCTCAACCGTCAGCGTAAACTGTTTGCTGGTACTGGTCAGGTCGAGGTTTGTTATGAGATAGACCGGGCTTCCGGCAGGAGCATTCGGGTCGGTTTCAAGAGCGTCCGGGGGCGTTACGGTTATCTTGTACGCCGGAATCGTCAGGCGGTAGACATTCACGGTCCTGTCCGTGCCGTCCACGTCCGCAACGGCGTCCGCATGCTTTGCCGTGCAGGAA
>CADCQA010000063.1 GCA_902803415.1 uncultured Spirochaetaceae bacterium
AATCCCTCTGCTACTCGCACAAGCTCGCCCTGAAATTCGCGCTCAGGCAGAAAGAGTCCTTTGATGACTTTGAAACAGAGCTTGAGCCGGGCCTTTTTACCGGGCAGAAAAACATTCCGGTGGACTGCGCAGGCCTCTACGTTCCGGCGGGGCGCTTCCCCCTTGTGTCCAGCGTCGTAATGACGGCCACACCGGCAGCAGCAGCCGGCGTCAAGGAAATTATCCTGTGTACGCCGCCCCGCGTGCACCCCGACGACCGCGCGGCCGCAGAACAGGCTGGCAGCGGAGTGCCCGGTAAACCATTCATCGGCGGCAAAGCCTACGCTGACGAAAACATCATGGCGGCAGCATACATCTGCGGGGTTACCCGGGTGTTTGCATGCGGCGGTGCACAGGCAGTGGCCGCGCTCGCTTTTGGTACGGAAAGCATTCCCCGCGCCGACGTCATCGCCGGACCGGGCAATAAATTTGTTGCGGAAGCAAAAAAGCTTGTCTACGGAAGCACCGGCATCGACATGGTGGCAGGCCCCACGGAAGTTTTCATCATTGCCGACGGCAGCGCAAAACCTGCATGGCTTGCGGCAGACCTGCTGGCACAGGCGGAGCACGACGTTGTTGCTCAGCCCGTGCTTGCCGTTACGGATAAAAAACTTGCGCAGCAGGTTGCGGAAGAAATCGAGCGGCAGCTTGCCGTCCTTCCCACCCGCGCAACGGCAGAACAGAGCATACGGGATTTCGGCAGAATCATCATTGTGCAAAGCCTTGAACAGGCAGCAGACATTGCCAACCGCAAGGCCCCGGAGCACCTGGAACTTGCCATGGACGAGGGCGCGGAGCGGGACAAGATTGCATCGCTCGTGCATAACTACGGCTCGCTCTTCATCGGGCACGGCGCCGCAGAAGTCTTCGGCGACTATGCCGCCGGACTGAACCACACGCTGCCCACGTCGGGGAGCGCGCGCTTTACCGGAGGGCTTTCCGTCCGCATGTTCCTCAAGACCGTTACAACGCTGCGCACCGGCGAAGGCACCGGACCGCAGGCGTCGGCGGAAGCAGCCGGGCACCTTGGCGATGCAGAAGGGCTTGCCGCGCACGCACATGCCGCACGGCTCAGGCTCGGCAACAGTTGAGCCGCACGCAGAAGCAGCCGGCTTGCAAACCGGCACCATTATTTTTTCAGGCAGGAAACAGACATGAAGATTTATAAATTAGGAGAGGACGTTCTCCGCCAAAAATGCACTCCGGTTGCACCGGAGGAAATAAACGACGAGATGCGCAGCCTCTTTGAAGAAATGTTCAAGACTATGGAAAGCGCAAACGGCGTGGGGCTTGCCGCCCCGCAGGTCGGTATCGCAAAGCGCTTTTTCGTCGTCAGCGCAGATGACGACGTGCACCGCGTGTTCATCAATCCGGAAATCACCGGAACCTCCGACGATGCCGTAAGCTACGAGGAAGGCTGCCTTTCGATTCCCGGCGAATACGAAGACATAAAGCGGCCCTCACACGTTTCCGTAAGTGCCCTGGACGAACACGGAAAGCGCTTCAGCATAGACAATGCCGAAGGCCTCCTTGCACGCGTCATTCAGCATGAATACGATCATCTGGACGGAATCCTCTATATAGACAAGGGCGACCCGCAGTTCAGGGAGGAAACCATCACCAAATTCAAGAAGCGTGCAGAAAATGCCGCAAAGAAAGCAGAAAAGAAAGCCGCAAAAGAGCGGAGCATCGCTGCAAAGATTGCCGCAAAAAGCGCAAAGAAAGGAAACGCGTAAATGCTGAGAGTGCTTTATGGCGGCAGCCCCGCAGCTTCTGCAAAAACACTGGAGCTCATCCTCAAGGACAGCGCCATGTCCTCCGCGCTTTCACGGGAAGAATACAAAATCGTGGGCGTGCTCACGAATCCCCCGTCTGCGCAGGGCCGGCACAAGGAGCTGATTCCCACGGAAGTGGCGCAGTATGCCCGCATCTGGAACAAGGCGCGCAACGACGACATCAGGATATTCGAGCCGGAGCACGTAAAGGAAGAAGCCCGCAACGCCATCGCAGAAGTAAAGGCCGACGTCTTCGTCTGCTTTGCCTACGGGCACATACTGGGGCCAAAGTTCTTCCAGCTCTTCAAATACGGCGGCATGAACCTGCACCCGTCCCTGCTCCCCAAATACCGCGGCGCAACTCCCGTGCCGGCGGCAATCCTGAACATGGACGAGGAAACAGGTTTTTCCATCCAGAAGATGGCGCTTGGCATTGACGAAGGCGACATTCTTGACGAGCAGGTATTCCGCCTGACGGGAAGCGAAACCACGGAGTCCCTGCTGAACCGCGCGGCGCTCTACGGCGGCACCGTCATAACCAGCATTCTCAGGGGCATCGCCAAAACAGGCGAAATGCCGCCGTCCCGCCCGCAGGAAGGCAAGGCAACGTACTGCTCCATCATAAAGAAGGAAGACGGCAAGATAAACTGGGGGAATTCCGCAGAAATGATAGACGCGCAGATCCGCGCCTACACGCCGTGGCCGGGCTGCTTTACGTCCGTGAACGGGCAGCAGCTGCGCATACTCAAGGCAGCAGCCGCAAGCAAAGTCGCTCTGCAGGACACCGCCGTTCCAAAGAATACATCGGGCGTGCCGGGGACGGTGCTGGATTACAACAAGCACCGCGGCATTCTCATCCAGACGGGCAGCGGAGTCCTTATCGTGACGGAGCTGCAGTGGCAGGCAAAAAAAGCAATGGATTACAAGTCATTCATGAACGGTGCACGGAATTTCATCGGCACCGTCCTTGACTAGGCAGGATACTATGAAGGAATCGTTTTTCAACAAGCTCAGGGGCAGTTTCAGCAGGCATTCAGAAGAAATGCAGAACAGCGGAAAGTCTTTCGTGTTCATCGTCATCGTCACGTTCATCATCATGGGGGCGGCGGCAATCGCAGTCTTCTTTGCTTCCGTGCAGGGTGCAGAAAAAGTCATGGTGCCCAGCGTTGTGGGCAAGGATCTGAAAACTGCGCTGCTTGAAATGCAGGCAAAGGAACTGTACGCAAAAATCCAGCTGAAATACTCCGACCAGGCACCGGCAGACAGCATTCTGGCGCAGGATCCCGATGCAGGGGCAATCGTAAAGGCATACCGCCGGGTTACGCTTACCGTCAGCCGGGGAACATCTGCCGACCAGATTGAAGACTACACCGGCCGGAACATCGACGACGTGCTGCCGACCGTGCAGCTGCTTTCGGGCGGGCGCTCCTCGCTGCTGAAGGTGGCAGACCCCGTGTACCAGCAGGATGCAAGCCCGCGCGGTACCATCCTTGCACAGTCACCGGAAGCCGGTACCGTCGTCACGGACGCAATGACGCTGCAGTTCATCGTCAGCTCCGGCACCCAGACCGAAGAAGTCTCCGTGCCCAACATCGTCGGAAAGACGCTTGCGCAGGTTTACGATGCAATGAAAGGCAGCAAGGTCATTTTCGATTTCAGTTCGCACATTGCCTACGATAACGAAAAACCGGGCACCGTTACGGCAGAAGAGAATCCCGGCGGAAAAGTAGCAGAATACAGCCGCATCAAGGTGGAATTCGCCTTTGCACAGCCGGCAGCAGACGGCGGCAGAATCAGCGGCGTACTTACTCCTGCCGACCTGGGCGGCGCCCCGGTGGAATATCCGTTCCCGGTGACCATGAGGCTGAGCGCCACCACCCGCGAAGGCGAAACAAAGACGCTCGTAAGCTTTACCCACACGGGCAAGAACTTTTCCATTCCCTACGACGTGGAAGAAGGTACCCTGCTCACCCTGCACGTGCTGGACGGCAGCGCGCAGGAGCAGACGTACAAGCTGCAGCGGTAGAAGATACGGATGGGGCAATGCAGAACCGCATAAAAAATGCGCGGAAGCGGAAAACCGGACGGCACCGCATTTGTAGCGCGAAGCGATACAACCAGCGGTGTCGGCAGGTTTTCCGCTGGGAGCGCATTTTTATTTGCAGCCCCCTTTGAACACGCAATTGAACAAAATGTCATAAAATGTTAAAGTGTCAGCATGAATACGTATGTGGCACTTTGTGCAGTCGGCGCAGAAAAGATACTGGGCAACGAGCTGAAGAAGCTCGGCTACAAGCTGGAAGGCAATGCCCCCGGCAGGGTCTCTTTCCAGGGGGACGGGAACGCAATGTACCGCGCGAACCTCTGCCTCCGGACAAGCGACAGGGTGTACCTGGAGGTCGCCCGCTACGAAGCCCCGGACTTTGACGCGCTCTTTGACGGCTGCTACCAGGCAAACTGGCAGGATTTCTTCCGGAAAGACGTGCGGATTACCGTAGACAAGGTCCGCAGCCACCGGAGCCGCCTGAACAGCGAACATTCCGTGCAGGGCATGGTGCAGAAAGCCATTTACAAAAAGCTCGGTGACGTGTGGCACATGAACACGCTGCCGGAAAGCGGCGCCAGCTGCGACATACGTGTCTATCTGGACGACGACATCGCCCGCATACTGCTGGACACCAGCGGCGAGGCGCTTCACAAGCGCGGCTACCGCACGGAAAACGTCCTTGCCCCGCTGCGCGAAACCACGGCGGCGGTGCTCCTGCAGGAAATGGTGTGGCGCCGCAAAACCCCGCTGCACGACCCCTTCTGCGGAAGCGGCACCATTGTTACGGAAGCCGTGCTTTACGCCCACGACGTTGCACCCGGCCTGGGCCGTCACTTTGCTTACGAAAACCTTGCACTGTACAGCCCCCAGGCAGACACGCGCATCCGCAAGGACTGCGCCGCAAAAATCAGGACGGACGTACTGTGCCGCATTACCGGCAGCGACATTGATCCCGCCGCTGTTGCAAAGGCCAGGATAAACGCAGAACATGCCTGCGTCATGGCGGGGCGGGCGCTGCAGCTTATCGGCAGCGATGCAAAGATAGAGCGCCCGGACTTCATCGTCAGTGACTTTACCCAGCTCAAAGCTCCCTATGAAGAGGGCCTGCTGCTGTGCAACCCGCCCTACGGCGA
>CADCQA010000064.1 GCA_902803415.1 uncultured Spirochaetaceae bacterium
CTGCCGAAGGACGCAAGGTCTATCTCTGTAATGCTTTCTTCTGTCTTGCTGGTGTTCAGGGCAAATACTGTTACCATGCCGTCCTGCTCATTATGCACGGCACTAAAGATAACGGCGGGAACTTCCCCGTATTTTTCGGTCAGCTTTTTTTCCGTGCGCACAACCGGAGTGAGCACCGTACCGCGCCCATACACAGACACGTCGCGGAACGGCCAGTAGATTGCCTGCCGGTACGCACCTTTGCCCGGTTCCGTAAAAATGGGAGCAATCACGTTTACCAGCTGCGCAAGACATGCAATCTTTACACGGTCGGCATGGTTAAGCAGCGTAATTGCAAGTCCGCCCACAACCAGTGCATCCAGCAGGGAATAGTGGTCTTCCAGAATGCGAGGCGCCTTCTCCCACGGGTGCTGCTGCATCTGCTGCTGATACCAGACATTCCATTCATCAAATGAAAGATACATGGTTTTCTTGCTGCGCTTGACCGCCTTCACGTAGTCGCAGGTGGCACAGGAAGTTTTTATGAAATCATCCATGTCAAAGAATGAAGCAAGGAAATCGTCATCGTTGCCGAAATTTTCGTAGTAGCGGTGGATTGATATGTAGTCAACCAGATCGTAGGTATGCTCCAGCACGGTGCGGTCCCATGCAGGGTAGGTCGGCATGGAGGTGGTGGCGCTGCCGCAGACCACAAGCTTTATGCTTTCGTCCGTCCACTTCATGATTTTGGCGGCCTCAAGCGCTTTCTTGCCGTAATCGTCAGCATCCAGATGCCCTATCTGCCACGGCCCGTCCATCTCGTTGCCGATGCACCAGGTCTTGATGCCGAACGCTTCCTTGTGCCCGTTCTGCGCGCGCAGGTCGCTCCAATACGTTCCGCCGGGGAAGTTGCAGTATTCCACCATATCACCTGCATCCTGCGGCGTGCCGGTGCCCATGTTCACGGCGCCCATGATTTTTGTTCCCGCTTTCTGCGTCCAGTCGTAGAATTCATCTATGCCGATTTCGTTCGGCTCGATGGTGTGCCATGCGCGGTCAAGGCGTACCGGGCGCCTGTCACGCGGGCCGATGCCGTCACGCCAGTTATAGCCGGAAAGGAAATTGCCGCCGGGATAGCGCACCAGTGCAACATGCAGGTCTTTCACCATGTTGATGACGTCGGTGCGGAAGCCCTGCCCGTCCGCACAGGGATGCCCCGGCTCATAAATGCCCGTGTACACGGCGCGCCCCAGGTGCTCGATGAACGAGCTGAACAGCGTGTCGTCAACCGCACCAAGCGTAAAATCCTTTACAATACTGATTTTGCTTTTCATGATAAATCTCCTCTTCCCCGGCGGTGCACAAACTTTCCGGCTGCCGGGGCGCGGACACATGCTGCCCGTCCCAAAATAAAACTGCCCGGAAAACAGATGCTTCCGGACAGTTTTATTTTAGTACAACTTTTCTTGATTTGCAACAAAAAAAATAGATACTATCGGCAAGGGCACAGCTTAGGGGGTAACGCCGGTTTCAGCCGGGGGCAGCAGGTCGGATTCTGTCATGCCGTCAAGCTGAGCACTTATATCCACCGGCTGCCCGTAGCAGAGGAAGAACAGGTAGCAGTGAATGTGTGCTTCCGGGATGCCGAGCAGGCGTGCGGCGGCCAGACGGTAGCATTTCTGCTGCGCAAGGTATTTTCCGGCGCAGATGCCCTTGTCCGATTTATAGTCAACAATCGTATAGCTTCCGTCTGCCTGCTGGAACAGCAGGTCGATGGAGCCGTTGACAAGCCGCTCCTGCAGGACGCTGACAAAACGGTATTCCGCGCGGAAAAAGCGCCCTTCCTGCCGCGCCTGCAAAAACTGCTGGCCCAGCACGCTCTGCAAAAAGCCCTGTGCCATGTCCACGCAGCAGCCGCAGAGCACCTTGATGTCGGCTTCCGGCAGCCCCTTGAAGAGCCGCAGCTCCGGGGAATAGTGCTCCGGGGAAATTCCCTTTGCGGCGGCTTCCAGGTAAGCATGAACAATCGTACCGAAATCATTTTCCACAAAGTACGGAGGCGGCAGCTCAGTGCCGTCGCGCGCAGCCATGTCGCCGCTGTCGGGGTCGGCTTCCGGTTCAGCAGTGAGCGCCTTTCGCCGCGCCTTTTCTTCCGGGGGCAGGTTCTTCCAGATGATGCTGCCGATGCACGCATAACGCTCTGCCGACGCAGATGCAGGATACTGCACGCCGCCGGTTTCGCGCTCCAGCCTGCTGGGTTTTACGGTAAGCAGCGGAGCAGGGTCAGCAGAGACATCCGGCTCGCCGCTGTAACGGACTGCATACTCAGCCTGCAGCCGGGCACGGCGCTCTTCCTGCCCGGCACCTTCGCCGCCGGGGGCAGCATAGGCAGCACGGCGTTCCTGCGGAGCAAGGCTCGTGTACGAAAACGGAGCGCCCTCTTCATAGAGCATCTCGCCTTCCGCATAGTGCACGTTGCTTCCTGCACAGAGCGGATACCAGCGCACCAGCTGTTTTTCCAGCAGCTTAAAGTCGTCGGCAGCGGAAGCTTCCGGCTTTTCCTTTGGAGGTGCCATGCTGCCAAGAACGTAGGCTTCGCTGATTGCGCGGGTAACGGCAACATAGATAAGGCGGCGGGCCTCCGCCACTTCCTTGCAGCGCGCAAGGTGCTTCTGCCGCAGGAAAAAGTAATTGCCCTCGCCTCCTTCCGGCTTTACGGAAAGGCCGCTGGCTTCATCAAAGAAAATGCTGCTGTCTTCGGACTTGCTGCGCAGGCCCATGCAGCCCCAGATGAACACGTAGTCAAACTGCAGGCCCTTGCTTTTGTGCACCGTCATTATCTGAACATCTGCATCTTTTTCCAGCGGATAGGAAACTTCCTTCACGTCCAGTTCTTCGTCAGCACCGCCGCCGAACGAAGGCGAAGATTCCTTGTCCCGGATGGAGGCAAGCTGATCGACAAACCAGGCCACGCCCCGGCCGTCACCGTCACAAGCGCGGGCAAGTTCAAAAAGCATATCATACTGTTCGGCACACAGACTTGCGGCGGTACCGAGCACGGTTTCGTAGCGGTAGCCCGCCTCGTCCCACAGCAGCTGCACGGTGTCGGTAAGCGGGCGGCTCAGCGTCCGGCTGCGCTCGCTGCGGAAAAAATCCTGTGCTGAGCGGAACTTTTCTGCTTCCTCCGGGGAAAGGAGCGCGGCTGCCTGTTCCGTGCCGGCGAGCGGGTCAAAATCGGTTTTGCCGCTATCAGTCAGGGCTGCCATCACCGCGGCCGCAGACTGCACGGAAAGCCCCGCAAGCGGAGAACACAGGTATGCGCAGTAAGCATTGGTATCCGACGGATACACGCAGCAGCGCAGGAAATTGTAGATGTCGCAGACAGGCCCGGCGGAAAAAATATCTTTCTGGGCATCCACCGTGTAGCGGATGCCATAGAGGTTGAGCCAGCGGGTAATGATGTTCCGGTCGGTGCGGGAGCGGTCAAGGATTGCAATGCCCGGCTGCCGCTGAGTGTCAAGGATAGCCCGCACCTTCTGCGCAATGAAGCATGCCTGCATGTCCTTTGCATCAAGCAGTTCCTCTTCGCCTGCGGAAGCTTCCTCCAGCAGCTTGGTGTTCACCACACAGAAATGCAGGGGCACCGTTTCTTTTGTCAGCGCGGGAAGGGCTTCGTGCGGCTTTGTTGCCTCATGCCGGTATTGTGCCTCAAAGGGAAATTCCTCCGGCAAAAGGAATCCGTCGAAAATGCCGCTGTCGCCGCCGAACAGCCGGTTGAACGAGCTGAGCATCTGCGGCGTGGAGCGGTAATTGTTCGTCATCTGGCTGACGCTTCCAGGGAAGTATGCTGCAAAATCACGCTGCAGGCTGTTGAACACGGAAACATCGGCACCGCGGAATTTGTAGATGGACTGCTTTTCGTCACCCACAAAGAAAAGCTTGCTGTCGCTGATATCCTGCGCACGGGGAACCGCTGCATCCTGCGGAACGGATTTGCCCGCCAGCAGGAAGAGCAAATCACGGTTTTCCCCGTTGTTGTCCTGGAACTCGTCTATCATTATTTTGTCATAGGCGGCCTGTTCCTGCGCACAGATATCCGGCTGCTCACGCAGTATGCGCAGCGCGGTTTTCTGCACATCACGGAACGAAAGCTTTCCGGAGCTGAGCTTGAGCGTGCGGGCTTCCGCGCTGAATTCGTCCAGCAGCAGAAAGAAATCGCGGACAGCCTCTATGCCTTCCATGAAGGACAGCATTGCAGAAAGGCAGCTGCAGGTGTTGTCGCAGAAGGCATGCACCTGCTTGCGGACGGCATCGCGCGTGTTCGAAATGCCCGGTTCCGCACGCACACAGTCTATAATGCGGGCAAGCAGACGGCACACCGCGCGAACTTCCTCCGAGCGCCGGGCAATGCCTTCTGCCGTCAGCCCCTGCAGGGGAAGCTGCGCACTTTCTTCCAGCAGCGTACACAGCGCGGCAGCAAAGTCATAGTATGCGGCATATTTCTGCTTTGCCTCTTCCTTTTGCCCGGCATACGTTTCCTGAATGTCGGCACAGTGCTCGGAGAGTTTTTTGCAGCCGGGCGGAAGCAGCGCAGGGCGTTCCCCGCCGGGAAGCAGCAGGTAGCGGAGGTCTTCGGCGACAATCCTGCACTGCACATCCAGATAGCCGGAAAAAAATGCTGCGGGGTCGGCAATCGACGAATAGGAAAGAACGGTTCCCGCCAGCTTTGTTTCTGCAAAGTCCTGCAGCCGGCCGGGGTCGGCAAAAACTTGCACTGAAAGCCGGGTGCGGCGGCTGAGTACAAACGGAAGCGCTGCCTGCCGCAGCTGCCGGGCAATGCCTTTGTCATCGGTGGAAAAATCGGGGCGGATGCCGTAACGGTTTGCCGCCTGCCGCACGATGCCCGTACAGTAGGAGTCGAGCGTCTGGATGTGCGCTCCGGCAAATGCTTCCAGCGCCAGTTTTGCCCGGCGGTGCTCTGTGGCAAAGTCCCCGCCCTTCAGCTGCTCCTCAAAAAAACGCAGCGTGGCGTAAATGCGCTCGTACATTTCTCCGGCGGCTTTTTTGGTAAACGTAAGCGTAAGGATTTTGGAAACGTCAATGCCTTCCGACATGACAAGCCAGGCAAAGCGTGTGGCAAGTACCTGCGTTTTGCCGGAACCAGCTCCCGCCGCTGCAATGGTATTCCCGGAGCGGCAGCAGATTGCCAGCTGGGATTCGTCCAGCGGGCGGGGAAGCGTGTCCAGGTATGCGTATGTTTTGTTCTTTGCTTCTGTCATTTTGTTTTCCTTGCTTCTATTAACGTGCGCTTTCCAACGGTGCACGTTGTGCGGCAAATGCTGCGGTAACTGCATGAAACACACTGAACGTAAGGCTTTACGTCAACACAGGAGGTACCGGCGGCATCAGAAGCGGCATCGTAATTGCCAGCTTCCATGCGTGCGGCAAAATCTGCCGTGTAGGATTCCAGCGCCTTGCCTGCACGTGCCGCAAACTGACTGGCATCCTTTGGCGTGTCCGTTTCGGCATCGGAGTTCTTTGCCTTACCGCGGTATGCATCGACGACCAGCGTACGTTCCCTGTCTTTTATGGCATAGAAGTACGCCGCCTCTATCTGGCCGCCGCCCTGCGCACACAGCGTTGATTCAACGAGCGCGGCATACAGGGGCATCTGGAAGTCACCCAGCAGCCCTTCGTCATCAGGCCAGCTGGCCGCCGCTCCGGGCATGGAACTTTTCGTGTTCTTAAAGTCGATAAGCGCATAGCGTTCAGGCCGCCCCTTTTCGTACAGCAGGCAGTCAACTTTGCCGACGTAGCGGATGCCGTCGGTTTGTGCCGGAGCAGAAAGATTCAGTTCCGCGCCCTTTACAAAGAATCCGCCGAATCCGGCTATTGAAGTTCTGGAACTCAGCTTATCCGGGGAAGGCTTTTGCGGCGCCAGGCACAGCTTATGCAGGAAATCCATGACAGTCTGCGCAATAAGCGGCGACTGGCTGCGCAGCATAACCTGCGCAAGGTGGCTCTGAGAAAGTCCGCGGGACGCATCGTGCACGGCCTGCTGCGCAAACGCAGAAATCTGTTCCCGTACCTGTGCTTCGGTTTCGTCAGCAAAGCGGCCGCTGTCCGCGTCTGTAACGGGAAGCGGCTGCCCGCTCTTTATGCAGGTATTAAAAAAAAGTTCAAGGATGCGGTGATGGATGTTGCCCATGTCGTAGCGCTGCATAAGCTCGGTGTCCAGGGAAACTTCGCGGATGCACAGCACCTTGCCGAAAAGCCACTGGCGCGGGCAGGTGTAAAATGAACCCAGATCCGTCTGCGTCACTTTCCAGTCCCCGGCATGTTCCTCCGACAATGCATAGGCAGCCAGGTTGCGCGACTGCTTCAGCAGGAACTCTACCCTGCCCCGCAGGCATTCCTGCGCACGCGCGCTGCCGCCCGTACCGGCACCCGCACACGGAGCGGTTTTCCGCTTCCATGCAAAGAAGGAACGCTGCATGGCCGGGGAAAAGCGCCGCCCCTCGCCCGCATGGAGCGCAAGCATGTCCGTCGTTTCGTTCCGTATAAAATCACCGGCATCCAAATCAGCGTAGCCTTC
>CADCQA010000065.1 GCA_902803415.1 uncultured Spirochaetaceae bacterium
GCACTTTCCAGCAAGGGTTCCATTGCATATACAAACCCCTACGTGGACGTGGACACAGGCCACCTGTGCCTTGGCATTTCGCGGCAGGTCATCGGTCCGTCAGGGACGGTTGCCGGAGTCGTCAGCGTAGACATCCTGCTGGAAAAGCTGACCGAAATGGTCATTAACACAAATCCGCCGTCAGCCGGGGGGTACATCTACATCGTAAACTTCGACGGCACGTACCTGACAAACCCCGACACGTCCAAGATAATGACCGCCAACTACTTTGACGAATCAGCAATCCCCGCCAAGGCAGCAGAGTACCTGATTGACGGCGGCTCGGCATTCCAGGACAGCAAGAGCTATTACGCCGCCAGCAAGATAGGAAGCTCGCCGTGGTACGTTGTGGTGGAAGGACCGCTGACCGATTTTACCGGCAACGTCAAGCGCGCCATCATCATCTTTGAGCTGGCGCTCGTCATCTTCTGCATCGTCTGCTCGCTGCTGAACCTGCGGAATTTCAAGGCAATCCGGCGGGGCGAGCGGGAAACCGGAAGGCAGATTTTTACCGAAACGCAGAACCTTGCCATTTCCGCAAAGCAGAACGTTGCCACCGCGCAGGATCAGAGCGCGGCGGTCAAGGAAATTGTCGCCACGATGGAGGACAACAACGCACTGTCGGAAAACATCGCTTCCAAGATAAAGGACGTGTCCAGCGTGGCAGGAAAGACGAGCGGAGACGTATCCGACGGAGTAAGCCACCTGCAGGCAAACGTCCGCCAGCTGCATGAAATTGACGCCGCAAACCAGAACACGATAGACGGCATCAAAGTGCTGGGCGACAAGATAAACAACATCTGGGACATCGTTACGCTGATTAACTCGGTAGCAGACCAGGCAAAAATCATCGCATTCAATGCGGAACTTGAGGCATCCAGCGCAGGCGAGGCGGGCAAAAACTTCCACATCGTTGCAACGGAAATCCGCCGCCTTGCCGACGGCATCATCGACGGCACTAAGGAAATCAAAGAGAAGATAAACGAGATTCAGCAGTCATCAGACCGGCTGATTATCGCAAGCGAAAGCGGCACGGAAAAGATACGCGAGGGCGTGGAGAGCGCCAAAGCCCTGTCGGAACGCTTCTCCAGCATACGGCACTCATCGGAAATGACGGCAACGAGCGCCGGCGACATCACCAAGATTATCCAGCAGCAGGCAGCGGCAACCGAACAGATGCTGGCAACCCTTAAGCAGATTGCGGGCGGGGTAGAAAGTTTCAGCGGCGCAACCGAAGCCATCTCCGTTGCATCGCAGAAACTCCAGACCATTGCGGAGGAACTTGCAAAGTGAGAGGGCTTACAGCCAAAAGTTTTTTGAAGGACAAAAACAACAAGAATGACTCAAAGACGCTCAGCAGGATTACGGCGATTATCGTCGGCTCGATGACGTTCGGCATGCTGAGCGTCGTCAGCCTGTCCATCATCGTGTTCAGCGTCTGTTACATGAAGAACACGCAGAATCTGATTTTCCATACGGCCAACGGTGCGATGGGCATAATGAACGACTGGTCCCTGACGCTCAAAGGCCTGGCTTCCTCTGCCGCTGTCCGCCCCGATCTGGTGCAGGCCATGCACGGGGGCGACCGGGAACAGATGGAAAAGATTGTATCATCCTTTTCGGAGCCCACCGATGTGGATTTCTTTGCTGTCACGGACAGGAACGGTGTTGTCCTGCCGGGCGGCGGCCATAACATCAATGCAGGCACAGGAATCCGGAATCACGCGGGAGTGGCGGACGCACTGGCTGGCCGCGACGGGCTGACCTATGAGCCGCTGGGGGACATGAAGTACGCAGTAGCATATTCATTTCCTGTCCGCGATTACAACGGAAATCTTTTGGGGGCGGTGGTTTCCGCCTATGACCTTACGACCGGCTCTTTCGTGGAGCACATGAAAGACGGCTTTGACATGGAATGTACGATATTCCAGGGCGGCGAACGCATGGAGACGACGCTTGCCGTGGGAGCCGGCAGCAGGCTGGACAATGCCGCCATCCTGCATGAGGTGCTGGAAGAGAAAAACAGCTTTGTCGGCAAGAACAAGATTAACGGCATATCCTACCTGTGCGTGTATGAGCCGCTCAAGTCGGACCGCGGGGATGTAACCGGCATGCTGTTCGTTGCAAAGGATTTGTCCGAAGTGTATGACACTTCAAACCGGGTAATAGTGTTTGTCATTCCCTACACGCTGCTGATGGTTGTCATCTCCGGCCTCGTCATCTCTTTTGCGATGAACAGAATGCGCAGACGCGAGCGCACGGTAAGCGAATCGCTGTTTTCCGAAACAGAAAAACTTGCCGTCTCTGCCAAGCAGAACGCCGCAACAGCCCAGGACCAGAGCGCGTCGGTCAAGGAAATTGTCGCCACGATGGAGGACAACAATGCCCTGGCAGAAAACATTGCGGTCAAAATACAGGACGTGTCCGGCGTGGCGGAAAAGACCTGCGGAAATGTTGCAGAGGGCGTGTCATATCTGGAGGCAAACGTCAGGCAGCTGCACGAAATAGCGTCGGCAAACCAGACAACCATAGACGGCATCAAGCTGCTCGGCGACAAGATAAGCAACATCTGGGACATCGTTACGCTCATCAACTCGGTGGCAGACCAGGCAAAAATCATCGCATTCAATGCGGAGCTTGAAGCATCCAGTGCGGGCGAGGCGGGCAAGAACTTCCACATCGTTGCAACGGAAATCCGCCGCCTTGCCGACGGTATCATCGACGGCACCAAGGAAATAAAAGAGAAGATTAACGAGATACAGCAGTCGTCCGACCGGCTCATCATTGCGAGCGAAAGCGGCACGGACAAGATAAACGAAGGCGTCGAGGGCGCAAAGAATCTGAAGGAGCGCTTCGGCAGTATCAAGAATGCATCGGAGATGACGGCGACGAGCGCTGGCGACATCACCAGGATAATCCAGCAGCAGGCTGCGGCGACCGAACAGATGCTTGCTACCCTCAAGCAGGTAGCGGGCGGAGTGGAAAGCTTCAGCGGCGCAACCGAAGCCATCTCTGTTGCATCGCAGAAACTCCAGACCATTGCGGAGGAACTTGCAAAATGAAAGAAAACAACACTAAGAAGAATATACAGCTGCTTTTCTGGAGCACGCTGGGGCCGCTTCTCCTGCTTACCTGTCTGGCAGTGGCCGCGCTTGCAACTTCATCGATGTACCTCATAAAACGCTACGTCCGCGCAGAGACATCCAACGTCATCGCCCGGCTGAACAGCCAGATAATGGAGACCATTTCGCCGGTCATGGTGAACCTGGACGACTTTTCAAACTTTGCCCGGAACATGGACGATCCGCAGACGCTTGAAGACTTAACCTACGCGCTGGGCGAAAACCTGAAGTACGTCATTTCATTCTACTACGCCACGCCGGACTACCATACCGCAAGCGGCACGGGCTTCTACGTGGGCAACGACGGCTGGGTGCCGCCCGACGACTGGGTGCCCGCAAACCGCGACTGGTTCAAGTCCGCACTGAATCAGTCCGGCGTCATAGCATACGAGGAAGTGTACGTGGACGCGATGAGCGGCGACCTCTGCGTTACGGTTGCAAAGGAAGTCAAGGACGAAAGCGGCAGAACAAAGGGCGTGGCAGCCGTTGACCTGCTTCTTTCCAACCTGGCAAAGATGGAAGAAACATTCTCCGTGTCGCAGAACAACAAGATTTACCTGCTCAGCAAGAACGGCAAGTACATGACAAACCCCGACACCGAAAAGATTGCCAATGCCAGCTACTTTGACGATTCAGCCGTGCCGTACAGCGCAAAAGACTACCTTGACGGCGAACCCAAAGCCTTTATCCACAAGGGTTCGTTCTACGCCGTCAACCAGATCGGCAGCACACCGTGGTTCATCGTGGTGGAAGGCCCCGTGAGCGACTTCAGCGGCAGCTTTATCCGCGCCATCGTCATCGTTGCCATCGTGCTTGTTGCGTTCAGCATTGTGTTCTCGCTGCTGAACATCCACCTGATTATCGGCATGCGCGCAGGCGAAAAGCGGATGGGTCAGTCCCTGCTTGAGGAAACCCAGAGTCTTGCCGTGTCCGCAAAAGAAAACGCTGCAACCGCACAGGACCAGACCGCCGCGGTCAAGGAAATTGTCGCCACGATGGAAGACAACAACGCCCTGTCGGAATCCATTTCGCAGAAAATCAAGGACGTGTCCGGCGTGGCCGAAAAGACCAGCGGCAACGTTGCCGAAGGCGTATCCTACCTTGCGGAAAATGTCCGGCAGCTGCACGAAATTGCCTCGGCAAACCAGACGACAATTGACGGCATCAAGTCTCTGGGCGACAAGATAAACAACATCTGGGACATCGTTACGCTCATCAACTCGGTGGCGGACCAGGCCAAAATCATCGCATTCAACGCAGAGCTTGAAGCTTCCAGTGCGGGCGAGGCCGGCAAGAACTTCCACATCGTTGCAACGGAAATCCGCCGCCTTGCCGACGGCATCATCGACGGCACCAAGGAAATCAAGGAACGGATAAATGAAATCCAGCAGGGTTCCGAC
>CADCQA010000066.1 GCA_902803415.1 uncultured Spirochaetaceae bacterium
GCTCCTCGAATATATTCCCTTCCACCATACGGGAAATTTTATCATACTAAATTCTCTGTGTAAATCCTCTCATGCTGAAGCCGTGAATTTGGGGAGGGCAGATTTTTTAACGTTAAAAAATCTGCCTGCTTCCGAAGCGAGGGGCTTCCCTCCTCTAAAACCCCTCCCTTCACCGGCACGGTCAAGACAACGTCTCGGCGTTGTCGGGGCTGCGCCCCTTGGAAACCCTGCTTTTTTATCTATTTTAGATGCTGATTTCCATGGTGTTGAAACGCTAAGAATTCAATATGCGCGGGAAAGGTGTCTTTGCGGGAAACTGTGTTGTTTTAAGCCAATATTAATTTGCAGTTGTGCGCGGGGCAAAAAAAAGACCGGCCTTTCGGCCGGCTGCCCATCAGGCATACCGGGCGTAAATGGGTGGGAGGGGATAAAATTGCACGCCCGGTATATTATATATCGGTAAGCCGGCCTGTTTCTTGAGTTTTATTTTGCCCGCGGAAGCTCCGCGTTCAGGATGCGGGGGAATCGTCCAGCCGGTAAACCTGAGCGGAAACGTAGTTTCCGAACAGGTCTAGTCTTATTCTTCTTCAGAGACGGTGGCGTCCACATTCACGGACAGCGTGTAGCTTCTGCCTTTTACGGCGTTGATGGTCTTGATAAGTTCGTAGCCGCCGATTACAAAGCGGATGGTGTGGCTGCCCGGCGTGACGGAAAACGCGTTTCCGTCATTCTGCAGCGGCTTGTCGTCAAAGAAGAGTGCGGTGTTGACCGGGGCGGCAATGCGCACGGAGGGGGCAATGTCCCGCAGTTCAATGGAAAGCTGCATGGTTTTTGCCTGCGCCACGGTAATGGTGCGCATCTCGTTGCGGAAGTGTTCGCTTACGATGCTGACGTTGTGCTGGCCGGGTGTCAGGAACAGCCCTCCGTCCGGGATTTCCGCGGCTTCCCCGTCGATGAACACGGTATAGGGCTTTCCTTCCATGCCCGCCGGGGGAACGACGGAAAGGTCAAGCCTGCCCTTGTTGATGTAGATGGGCTTTGCCGAAACTTCGAACAGTGCGTTGTCGATTTCATCGCTCGTGCCCTTCATGACAAGCTGCATGCGGATAAAGAGCATGCCGTTGTTAAAATCCGGCACCGTTTCTACCAGGTAGGAATATGCGTCCTTTTTTATGCTGTGTTCCCCGGAGATGGGCACCTTGAGCACAAGGCTCAGCGAATTGGCAAAGGTGCCGAAGGCAATGCGTTCGCCCCGGTAATCGATGGTGCGCTCGGTTGGCTTTTTTTTCAGCCCGCTGTAGATTGACCACGCGACTGCATCCTGCCAGTAGGAAACAGCCTGCGGAACTTTGAAGAGTACTTCTATGCCTTGGACGAACGTGAGGTCTTCCGGGATTGCTATGGCGACGGCATCGTTGATTCCCGCGGAAACGCTTTCTGTTCCGCCGTCAGCGCCCATCTGCAGCAGGACAGTCTTGTGAACCCTGAACATCTCGGCTGCCAGCGGGCTGCAGCACAGCAGCCATGCGGCCAGCAGGATGAGCAGCGGTTTCCCCGGCAGGCTCCTGTCGTGATAGTTGCACACCATACACTCCAGTATACCCCAAAAACGCCGCTCTGACCAGCCCCGGCCGGGATTTGCACATGGTATTACTGTTTTTTCAGGTATTCCTGCGGGTTCTGGGATTTTCCGTTCAGGGTGACTTCAAAGTGCAGGTGCGGCCCTGTCGTGAGCCCGGTAACGCCCACCTTGCCGATAACCTGGCCCTTGCGCACGGTTTCGCCCGGCTTTACGAGCAGTTTGCTCAGGTGGGCGTAGGTGCTTGTCATGCCGCCGTCGTGCTCCACGACGATGTAGTTGCCGTAGGTATAGTCATTGCTGACAGCTTCCCTGACCTTGCCCGTCTTGCAGGCGGATACCGGGGTGCCCGTGGGAGCCGCCATGTCTATGCCGCGGTGGAATTTCCATTTGCCGCTGATGGGGCTGACCCGCATGCCGAACGGCGATGTAAGCACATACTGCGACAGCGGGAGTGCCATGCCGTCGTCAAGGAAAAAGGCCCGTTCCTCCGGCGAAAAGCGCGCGTTCCTGAGAAAATAGAATTTTTCGCCGTTGATGATGCAGACCGGGGGCTGCTGTGCGTTCACTTCCACGGAATGTTCGTTTGCCAGCAGGATTTCAATCTGGTTCTGGGGCTTGAGTGCTATGTACAGCCCTGCTGCCGTCGGCAGGATGAGCTGCCTGCCCTCAAGTACGGCAAAGGCGTTCTCCAGATGATTTACTGAGGCAAGCGTTTCCTGCGGTATGGAACAGCGCGCGGCCACGGAAAAAACTGTGTCTCCCTTCTGTGCGCGGTAGGAGTAGAAGCCCGGCACCGGGGCGCTTCCCCGCTGGATGGCCTTGCCTGCATTCTGCACGTCATCCTGGTATTGGGCAAAGAGAAAATCGCGTGAGGCAAGCCGGGGAATTTCGGGGTAGGGGATGTTCTGGGCATGCAGCAGCGCAGCGGTGCAGAACAGGGCACCGCTGATGATGAGCTTGTGCAGGCGGCTCCGCATGCGCATTCCCCCTGCCGGATTATGCTGTCTGTCTCCCGGACTGTGCCGGGGAGTGCTTGTATTTTCTGAAAACAATGTCCACCAGCCCGTATACGGCGCATAGTGCTGCGAGGGCTGCAAGCGCAAGGAGCCGCGTTCCCTGCAGGACTGCCGCGATTGCCGCCGCAAGCCCCCCTGCCACGACCGTACATTTTAAGAATCGGCGGAAAAAGACCCGTGCCCCATGCTTTTTGCATGCCCGCACCAGCAGCGCAAGCACCAGCAGCGCAGCGAGTACCGCAACCGCTGCGGAATACGTTCCCGGCGAGCTGACCGCCCATTTCCAGAGCGGAAGCACGACGGCGCAGCCCAGAAATGCACAGAGGGCGGCGAGCAGCAGCACGGCGAGCAGTGTATTCACCATGAAATTCTCCTTAAAGGAAGCCTTACATCAGCATAAAAAAACAGGTTCCCGCCGCAGCAGAAACCTGTTCCTCAGAAAACCGGCAGAAGCTTAGGCCTCTGCGATTGCCCCTACCGGGCAGACGGAAGCGCAAGCACCGCAGCTGACGCAGTTGTCAGCATTGATTGCGCGCTTGTCTCCTGTTTCTGAAATTGCACCTGACGGGCA
Organism: uncultured Spirochaetaceae bacterium; assembly: GCA_902803415.1. Taxonomy (GTDB): domain Bacteria; phylum Spirochaetota; class Spirochaetia; order Treponematales; family Treponemataceae; genus Treponema_D. The sequence goes on from CADCQA010000066.1 coordinate 3,170, forward strand.
TTCACCTTCGCAGGCACCGCAGTTTACGCATGCATCTGAATCAATCTTGTAAGCCATCTATAACACCTCGAATTATGTTGGTACTTCAGTGTAGCATACCTGTTGATGAATTGCAATGGCATGGAGCAGCTAAACAGCAGCCGATACTCAGGATGAAAGTGGCCCGCTGCTGCCGGGAGCGGGTTTCCACAGCAGGCGGTTGTCTGTTACCTCAAAGACCACAAGGCCGCGGTTGTACATGCATGAAAGGTATGCGCGGAGCGTGCAGCCGATGAGTATGACCTGCCCCAGCTTCATGCGGATTCCGGCGTAATCGGCGACTTCCTTGAGCAGCTCCTCCTGCGTGAGCGGCTGCTTTTTCAGCAGTTTCAGGATGAGGTCTTCGGTTTCGTAGGTGATGATGGTGTTCAGCTCCGCAAGTGCCTGCATGGTCTCGCGGCCGCTCGGTTCTCCGTGGGCGGGAAGGTAGGTGTCTGCGGGGGTTTTCTCGATGCGCTGCACGGATTCGCGGAACAGCGCCTCGTCCTGCATGTAGGGAATCCAGTACTTCCGCAGTATGCTGATGCCAAAGAATGCGTCCGCGACAAAAAAGACGCGGTGTCCGTTGGCCTTGTCTTTTACCAGGATTCCCACCTGATCGTAGAAGTGGCCGGGCAGGGGAATGCAGCGCACGTCCACCGCGGCGTCGTCCACGGGCTGGTCGGAGAGCGTGCCGTCCACGGTGCAGGGGTGCTGCGCCTCGAATACCGGCTGCCGCAGCTCGCGGAACGGGCGGCCGCCCCAGTAGATGACGGTAAGCAGGTCCGGGTTTTCTATGAAAATGCTTTCTTTTTTGGGGGCAAGGATGCTGCAGCCTGTGTGCTCGCGCAGGTACCAGCTTGCCCCTGAATGGTCGGGGTGCCCGTGCGTATTCAGCACGGCAATCAGTTTTTTCTGCGGAAAGAGTGTCTTGAGCGCAGTAAGCAGCTCCGCTCCGTCAGTGTCGCCTTCGCCGCAGTCCACAAGGTAGAGCCCTGCTTCGGCTTCTATGACGCCGACGTTCGTGCGGTGGCGGAAAAATCCTATGTGCGGGGAGAACCTGCAGAATGATTGTGCTTCCAGTGCCATGCTGCCTCCGCTTATGCCGACTGGGGGCCGGCGTTGTCCGTCCACCGGAGAATCCACTGCAGCCTGCGGATTGCGCCGGGCAGTGCTTCATGCAGCGCTGCCGTTTCGCCGCTGCTGCCGGGCGTCAGGGAAAGCACCTGCTGCACGCAGTCTGCCATTGCCGGGGGAACCGCGCCGTGGCTCTGCTGCAGTTCGTCTTCACTGTACTGGCGGTGTTCCATGCCGTATGCCTGTAATTTTGCGGCGGGGTAAAAGCGGCATGGCCGGAAGCGTTTTCTGCCGTCCCTGCCGTAGTCGCCGGAATAGCCGAAGAGCCGGCAGATAAGGCACCTGCCGCCGTACGTCGTGCAGTGCCAGGGATGTGCGGGATCAAAAAATATGCAGGTTCCTTCCGTTCTGCCTGCGGGGGCTTCGTAGCTTCCGTCCGCAATCTGCCGGGCACGTTCCGGCTCGTTGTCGATGAGCCATGCTGCAAGGTAGAGCGCCTCGCCGGGCAGAACGTCCGGTTCAAAACCTTCGCAGCATGCGCCGCAGCCGTCAATGCACAGGGGCGCCCCCGATTCTTTCCATGCACGCTGTTTTTCTTCTATCCGGCGGTAGGCTGCTTCCATGCCGGCCAGAATTTCTGCTTCCTGCGTGCCTTCCAGTGCTTTCAATACGCTCATGCGGCAATGATAGTGCATTCCGCTTTCTTTAGCAATGGGAGGCTGCAGGTGTCATGCGCTCAGCAAGAGACAAAAAATGCGCCCCGGCAAAACGGGTAACTATCCGTTACCCGTTTTGCCGGGGCGCATTTTTCGATGTGAGTCTGACCCCTGCCGATTACATCCGTGCGGCTGCGATGGACTTTACGGTGTAGTCGTACTTGTGACCGTTGATGTCAAAGCGCTTCTGCTCGTTCAGCTTCATGTCAAGCAGCTTGTCGCCGAGCGGTGACATGTAGGAAATGATGCCCTTGTCTGCATCTGATTCCCACGGTCCCAGGATGGTGAGCACCTCTTCCTTGCCGGAAGCATTGTCCTGCAGCGTAACGGTGGTGCCGAATGACACGACCGTGGTAGACACCGTTGTCGGGTCGAACACAACGGCTTTTCCCAGTTCTTCCTTGAGCTTGGTAAGGTGCTGGTTCAGCAGGTGCTGGTGTTCCTTTGCAGAGATGTATTCGGCATTTTCCTTCAAGTCGCCCTTTTCGCGTGCCTCGCTGACTTCCTTTACCACGGCAGGCAGCTGGACTTTTTCGATGTCGTCTGCTTCGGCGCGCTTTGCGTCCAGCATGCGGGCGGTGCAGAGCAGTCCCTTCGGCGCTTCCTGCTTGATTTCTGCTTCCTGGAACTTGAAGTCCGGGAATTTGCCCAGTATGCCGTTGCGCAGCTGCGTCTTGTAGGCAGGCTCGAATTCCTTCACGTCGTTGACCATGGTATACATGCGCGTGATGGTTGCACGGTCGTTTGCCAGCATGAATTCAAGCATGTTGTTCTTTACGCCGTCATCGCCCTTGTCTGCAAAGAGGAGCGCCGTTGCGTTCTTGATAGTCTTCTTGTTGTCCGTCGTGTTCACGTGGCTGTTGATTTCGCGGTTGCAGAGCGCCACGATGTTCACCAGCGTCACCAGCTGTTTCTCGTAGGAGATGTTCGTTGCCTTGAACCAGTCGTCGTTGCGGCTCTCCCTGAAGAAGTAAATTGCTGCGTCGCGGTAGTTGCGGTAATCGTTAAAGCTGTCCTGTGCAAGCTGCTGCACCTTGTCCGTCTTGCCCGCGCCGATGAGTGCCGCGATGATGTCGCGCTTCAGAATGGTCGGGAAGAGGCGCACGTACTGGTCGTCCCAGTCCGGCAGCTGGCGCACGTTTGCAAGGAAGTCGTCGCGCAGGGACGTATTCTTGGAATCCTTGAGCTTAAGGTAGATTTCGCGCGGATTCTGGATTTCGCCGTAAAGCTGTGCAAAGGTGAAATTCGCCGGGTTTGCAAAGCTGGGCAGGCGCTTGATGATTTCCTGCACCACCAGGTATGATGCGACGATATGCTCGTCCACGTTTGTAAAGGTCTTGAGGAAGCTTGCAAAGTAGCTGAACATGTCGGAGAAGAACTCGTCGTCCTTGTCCGTTGATTCGTCGTTTGCAAAGCGCATCAGGATGTCGATGCGGGCAAAGAAATCCTTTTCTGCCTTGAACTCGTTGTTCAGGCGCTCTTCTGCGCTGATTTCGTGGTCGCGCACGATGTAGATGTTGATGTCGTTGGGGCTGACGCCGAACGTTGAATCGTTGGCAAGCACCTGCTGTGCCTTTGCATGCCAGCTTGTCCATTCGCCCGGTGTGAGCACTGCCGGTACCAGCTCCGCCTTGATGCGCTTGTCGTCGCAGGTGTTCACAAAGCTCTTGATGATGGTGTTGAGCGTCCACTTGATGTCGGTCTTGACTTTCTTTGCCAGCACCTCATGTTTCTGCGTTGCCTTGAGCACCCAGATGTGGTCCTTTGCGAGCGGGGTGAGTGCGTTGACTGCCATCTTGAGCGACATTTCGTGGATGCCGTTCTTCTTGCCGAAGTTGATGGTGAGCGTGTCGCCTTCAACCTTGCGGATTATGCCGACGCCCCATGAGCGGTGGAACACGTAATTGCGTGCGTCGAATGCAATGTGCTTCTCAAAGTCGCTGATTGCCTCGAAGACGTCGCGGAAGCTCTGGTTCAGGTTGGAAAGGCGGATGTAGTCGTCAAGGTGGCTGTGGTCACCGTACTTTCCGCGGAAGCATTCCACGATTTCCTTGCGTGCCCAGTTGTCCTTCTTGTCAATGCTCAGGATGAGCTTGAGGATATCGATGGCGGTGTCCCACTTTGCGGTGTCCTTGTAGTACTGGTACAGTTCCTGCATCAGGGACGCGGATTTCTCGTCGCTGATGGCCTTTGCCACCTTGCGCTGCACGAGCAGGAAGAAGTCGATTTCGTCGGGGATGGCTGCAACAAGCTTGGACCACATCTCCTTGGTGGAGTTCATGTTCTTGTTTGCCACGTAGCGGAGCAGGGCCTTCTTGTAGTAGCTGATGGCAAGTTCCTTGTTCCCCTGGGAATCGTAGCGCTCTGCGAGCGTCTTTGCGATGTCTGCCTCGGAAAAGTCGAGCTTGACGATTTTTTCGTAGAGTTCCCAGATGCGGTCGTCGTTTGTTGAGCGGTAGTAGTCGGCGAGCTTGCGCAGCGCAAATTTGTTCTGCGGATCTTCCTCAAGGATGGTGGTGCACAGGTATTCCACCAGCGTTTCCTTGTGGTTCTTTTCGAATATGTCCATCAGGCTGATGAGGGCGCTGTTGTCCAGTGAGCCCTGGCGGAGTGCCACCATGCCGGAAAGATACAGTGCAATGATGCTGTCCTTTGTGCGGGAAAGCCGCTCGTCGCAGATTTCCTTTATCCTGTCTTCGCAGTTTTCAGTGCGGGCCTTCTCGATCACCCCTGCAAGCTCCACCAGATTGTTCTTGGTGAAGTTGCTGATGCCGGCACGGGTCCACGTTTCTTCCTTCAGCATACTCTGCACGGAATTTTCAAGCTCTTCAGACATACCTTATACTCCTTCTATAAAATGCAACCAAAAAAATTCTGTTTCATGGGGTTTCCAAACGGAAACCGCTTCCTGCCGCCTGCTCCGGCGCACGTGTGCTTCTGCAGGACGGCTTCAGCCCGTGTACTGGGCGTAAATGTCCTTGTCAAGAATCTTTATCTTGAGCAGGACTTCGTGTATCCTGGAACCGCTGTCGTGCGACAGATCGTAGTAGTCAATCAGCCAGAAATACATGTTGAGCAGCCTTGGCGTAATAAGCGCGGCGTTGTTCGCAGGATCCTTCAGCTCGTTTTCCTTTGCGTAGATGTCCTGCTTGAGCCGGATGACTTCCTGCGACTTGAGCGTCCGGCGGACGTTGAGCAGCCCCAGCAGCGTACCGTAGACGGGCAGCCATTCCTGCAGCTCCATGCCGCCGTAGCCTTTTTCCCGCACGCGGTCTATCAGCTCGTTGATGAGCGGCGAATCAAGGAAATCCAGCTCCGTCTTTTCCGGGTCGATAAAAAAAGCTTCCCGGAAAATGACTTTCGCCAGCTTGTTCTCTCCGCACAGGTCGTAGCAGTCCGCCATCTCTGCAAGGATGTTCGCCTGTCCCTGCAGCGTGTTGTTCGCCTCCACCAGGCAGGAAAGTGCCTTTTCGTAGGAGCCGAGCTTCTTGCAGCACAGCCCGATTTTCCGGCAGACTTCCGCATGGGTGCGCTGGTCTTTCTCGTCATAGACACGGCTGTACTGGTCAAGTGCCGTCGTGAATACGCCCTTTCTGAAGGCGTAGACAGCCTGTTCCACCGTCTGCTCCTGGCGGCTCAGGAAAACCTTGAAGCCCTTCCACTGGTTTACCAGACTTTCGCCCTGCTCAAAGGGCTCCAGCTTCGGCAGCCGGTCAAAGGTTTCCGTCCAGTATGTGCAGCATGAAATCACGAAGATAAGGGCATTATTGTCAAGATCAGACGGAAGGACTTCCTCAAGCAGTGCTTCTGCCTGACTGATACCTCCCGCCTCGATGAGGCCGTATGCCTTTGCCAGCGCTGATTCTGAACGGATGCTCATATTTTTATTATACAGAAAGACAAAATTTAGTCAATGTATCTTTTGCCGAAAAAGAGCATATATTTTTAGTGATTTTTAAAATGTTTGTCAACCCTATGGGCGCCCATATACAGAAAAAATACATTTTTTTTCTGCCAGATTTTTACGCAGTCCGCTTTTTCAAAGCTGTCCCCGGAAGAAAAGAACTTTTTTGCGCTTCCAAAAATTGAGAATTTACAAAAAGGAAGGCATTTGTTATAATATATAGCAGCTTTATGGAAGAATTACTGCTTTTATCAGATGTGCATGCGAACCTTGAGGCCCTGAAGGCCGTGATAGCCGATGCCGGAGAGGAACGCTTTATGCGCAGCCGCAAGATTTTTTTGGGTGACTACGTGGACTTCGGTCCCTGGCCTGATGAAACTGTCTCCTTCATCAGGAGCATACCCAATGCTACATGCATACTGGGCAACCATGACCGCTATGTGGGTGACAGCACGAACCGTCTTGCCACCGAATATTTTAAGCGCGAAGACCTTGCCCTCTATATCTTGTGGACGCGCAGCCAGCTGAAGCCGGAAAACCTGGACTGGCTGCGGAGCCTGCCGGAACGCTACGAAACGGTCTTTGGCGGGCTGCGGCTTACAGCGATGCATGCCGACACGGAAAGCCTGGAAAAGGGCTTTATGCCTGCCCATGCAGCCGACGTGGACTGCGACGTCATCCTGTGCGGGCACGTGCACTGTCCCTGCAAAAAGATGTCCTGCGGCAGGCTGATTGTGAACCCCGGCAGTGTAGGGGAGTCGCTTGACTGCGACAACAGGGCTTCCTATTCCGTGCTGACGATCCGCGACGGCCGCCTGAACGAGGAACTGCGTCGGGTGCCGTACGACATTGATGCCGTAGAAGCCGAGATGATCCACAAATCCATGCCCCTGCGCGAAGAATTTATAAACACCATGCGCTGCGGCAGTTTCCAGCTGTAGAAAAAAAAGAGCCTGCTTCAAAAATCGTCCGACTTCTGAAACAGGCTCAATGAATGGGGCAGCCCGCCGGACCGCCCCGTGCCCGGCCGCTATGCGTTGCGTCCGTGGCAGTTCTTGTATTTCTTTCCTGAGCCGCACGGGCACGGGTCATTGCGCCCGATTTTGGGGCTGGTGCGCATCATCGTGACGCTCTGCCCCTGCCGTCCGCTCTTCATTGCACTGTTTTCAGCTTCTTTCTTTGCATTGCTTGCGATTGCTGGCGCTGCTTCTTCATGCTGGGCCGTCATGTTGTGCACCTGCTGCTGCGGGCGCTGCGGCTCCATGCCTGCCGGGTGCACCTGGATTTTCACCTTGAACACGCGGCTTTCCACGGCGTCACGGATGCTGGCGAGCATTGCATCAAACGTGTTGAAGCCGTCAATCTTGTACTCGGTGAGCGGATTCTTGCTGCCGTAGGAGCGCAGGTAGACTGCTTCGCGCAGGCCGTCAAGGAATTCCAGCTGGTCGAGCCACTTCTTGTCTATCATCTGGATGTACTGGTAGCGGATGAACATGTTGAAGTTCGGCTTGCCTACCAGCATTTCCTTCTGGGTGATGTCGTTCTGCAGGACTGCAGTTACGCCTTCCGGCGTCAGCTGATCATAGCTGACAACCTGCCCGAAGTCGTTGCGGATGCGGTCAACAAGTGCGCTCTTTGAGTTGGTGCCGCGCGTGTGGCGGGACTGCTGCTCGTATTCGTCAAAAATAGCGGCAACGGTTTCCTTTGCGTTGTCCATAACGCGCTTGCTCAGGTTTTCGTCGGCAAGGATTTCATCGCGCTGCTCGTAGATGAATGAGCGCTGCTGGTTCAGCACGTCATCGTAATCAAGCAGGTTTTTGCGGATTTCAAAGTTGCGCTCTTCGACCTTCTTCTGCGCCTTTTCGATGGATTTGTTGAGCCACGGATGGTTTATCGGTTCACCGGGCACCATACCCACGCGGGACATGATTTTCTTCATGCGTTCGCCGCCGAAGAGCCTCATCAGGTCGTCGTCCATGGAGATATAGAACTTGCTGCGGCCGGGGTCGCCCTGACGGCCGGAACGTCCGCGCAGCTGGTTGTCAATGCGGCGGGATTCGTGGCGCTCGGAACCGATGACGTACAGGCCGCCCAGCTCCTTGACTTCCTCATAATCCTGCTTCCACTGTTCCTTTTCCTTTGCGAGCGCGGCATCGTACTGCTCCTGCGGGGCATCCGTGCCGACTTTTTTGCGGGCACGCATCTCCGGCGAACCGCCAAGCTTGATGTCCGTACCGCGGCCTGCCATGTTTGTTGCAACGGTAACGGAACCCTTTGCACCGGCTTCCGCGATAATCATTGCTTCGCGTGCGTGGTTCTTTGCGTTCAGCACCTCATGCCGTATGCCGGCGCGGGTGAGCAGGGCGGAAAGGTGCTCGGATTTTTCCACGGAGACAGTGCCGATGAGCACCGGCTGTCCCTTTGCATGGCATTCCTTTACTTCCTTGACGATGGCATTCCACTTGTCCGATTCATTCAGGTAGACTTCGTCGTCTTCGTCCTTGCGGGCGACCGGCTTGTTCGTGGGAATTGCAACCACGTCAAGGCTGTAGATTTTGTTGAATTCGACTGCTTCCGTGGCGGCGGTACCGGTCATGCCGGACAGCTTGGTGTACATGCGGAAGTAGTTCTGGAACGTGATGGTTGCGAGCGTGCGGTTGCGCTGGGCAATGTGCAGGTGCTCCTTTGCTTCGATTGCCTGGTGCAGGCCGTCTCCGTAGCGCCGCCCCTCAAGGATGCGTCCGGTGAACTCGTCGACAATCTGCACAAGTCCGTCTTTTACCACGTAGTCCACGTCCGGGTGGTACAGCACGTGTGCGCGGATTGCCTGCGTAAAGTAGTGCACGAACTCGAAATTCTGCTCGTCGAAGACCGTGGTGCCTTCTGCAATCAGCCCGTGCTGGTGCAGGATGCTGTCAATCTTGTTCATGCCCTTGTCGGTGAAGGAAATGCGCTTGCCTTTTTCGTCCACCTTGTAGTCGCCCTTGAGCGCCGCGCGCTGCTCCGGCTCCATGTCCACTTCGTCGGGATAGTCGCCGGTTTTGGGGTCTTTTTCCATCTCCGTGAACATGTCCACGTACTTGTCCACTTCGTGGTATTTATAAGTGTCGTCTTCGCCCTGTCCGCTGATGATGAGCGGCGTACGGGCCTCGTCTATGAGGATGGAGTCGATTTCGTCCACGATACAGAAGTTGAAGCCGCGCTGCACTTTCATTGACGGATCAATCTGCATGTTGTCGCGCAGGTAGTCAAAGCCGAACTCGTTGTTCGTACCGTAGGTGATGTCGCAGGCGTATGCCGCGCGCCGTGCCTCGTTGTCAAGGTTGCTCAGGATGCAGCCGACCGTCTGGCCCAGGAAGCGGTAGACGCGCCCCATCCACTGGGAGTCGCGCTCTGCAAGGTAGTCGTTCACCGTAACGATGTGGACGCCTTTGCCGGAGAGCGAATTGAGGTATGCGGCCTCAACGCACATAAGGGTTTTGCCTTCGCCGGTCTTCATTTCCGTGATGCGTCCGGAATTAAGCACGAGCGAACCCATTATCTGCACAGGATATGCCTTTTCGCCGAGCACGCGGAATGCTGCCTCGCGTGCAAGGGCAAATGCTTCCGGGAGAATATCGTCGAGCGTCTCGCCATTTGCCAGACGGTCCTTGAAAGCCTGTGTCTGCCGGGGAAAATCTTCATCCTTAAATGCCTGTGCCCAGCTTTCCTTTGCAATGATTTGTGCTACCACCGGCCGCAGCGCCTTCACGTCGCGCTCATTCTGCGAGCCGAAGAAAAATGTTAATATTTTGTCGAACATAATAGGACATACTATAGCTGATTTTTTGCACATTGACAATATAATCTTTATTCTTTATTCTATTTATACATGAAGCGGTCTGGATATGCCCTGAGCGGCAAAATCTATATATTGTCTGTAATTATGTTGTCTGTTTCCGTTTTGGGGCTCCTTACGGGCTGCGGGGAAGGCAAGTCGGTGAGCCTGCTGGAGCGGAACGAGGTCTTTTCGCTCGGCTACGGCAGTTTTGAGGACGAGCTGAACCTTCAGAATCTTTCCGGCGTGGGCGAGATTGCGACGTCCCTTGTGATGAAGGACGGTTTTTTCTACATTGCCAACGGCGAGTCAAAGAAAATCATGGAGATGAACAGCTACGGGGATTTGATTACCTTCTATTATAACGAGGATGCAAATCCTGCGCCTCCGTACGGAAAAGCGGGGGCAAAAGAGACTTCCACGCGGAAAGCCGTGCCCTATCCCTTTAACGAAATATCCTGCATTGCGGTTGATTCCCGCAAATACCTGTATGCCGTGGACAAGCTGCCCCTGGAACGGCAGGAGCAGGATGCCGCAAAAAAGCACGTGCTGAGCCAGATTGTGCTGCGTTTTGACGGGGACGGCAATTTCCTGGACTATATCGGGCAGCAGGGGCCGGGGGGCACGCCTTTTCCGTTCATCAAGGCTGTGTATGCCACGGAAGCGAACGAGCTGGTGGTGGTAAGCCTGACCAACGACGGCTATACCGTGTACTGGTTTTCCACGGACGGCTACCTGCTGTACAAGGTGCCCGTGGACGACGGCGGCGTGCCCGACCCGTACGCCGATGACGGAGCCGGGCACTGGCTGCACGTTGAGGAAATCATTCCTGACTGCCGGGAACGCTCGCTGTTCCTGAAAGTTGATTACTATTCAAGCTATGTGGATGAGGCGGTGCACCTTGAGTCCGGCATTCAGTATGAAAAATCTTTTTTGTACCGGCTCAATGTTGAATCCGGTGCGTATGGGGAGCAGCCGCTGGATATTCCGCCCTATTCGGAGCAGGTTTCCGAGGGCTTTTCCAACAGCCACTACGATATTCCCTTTGATTTTGTGGGCGTGACGGACAGCGGCTGGAGCTTCTTTATGGTAAGCACGGATGACGGTTTTTCCGTCATGATGATACAGCTTGACGGGCAGCGGATTCTGCGGAGGAAGCTTCCCGTGTACCGCCGGGATACATTGTACTACACGTTCAACCTGAGCAATGACGGCATACTTTCGGCACTGCTGGTGCAGAGCGACCGGGCCGTCGTCAACTGGTGGCGCACAGACTCGCTCATCCAGTCGGTCATAAAGAATTAAGCCGGTTCCGGAAGTCAGAGGGCTTGGGCAGGCGGCGCAGTGCGGGCTTGCCGGAAACGTTACGGGAGGAAGCATGGGATTCGGTGACAATCAGATAGACGGATATGCGGAAGGTGAAGAGCCCCTGGTGTTTTACCATCAGCGGGGGGAATTCCGCAAGTACGAAGCAGAGCAGTACCGCGACCTTGCGACCGGCAAGAACCAGCCTAAGCGGGGCCTGTTCCGCGTGCTGGTTTCTACGAAGGGAAACCGTTTTATGTTTACCATTATGGTGATGGTCTTTGCCGTCGTCATACTGGTGCGCGTGCTTGGCGGGAAGACTTCGGAGGGAACGGTGAACGGTGTCTTCTGCGACCTGTCCGCTTTCTCTATGGAAGATACCGTGTATGCTTCCGTAAAGATCCGCACTTCGGCTGCCGAGCGGGATCGCCTGGGTAAGAATGCCGTTGTGCCCCCGAAGGAGCTGCACTTTTCGTTTGCTGCGCTGGACAAGGACGGTGCGCAGTCTGCCGCAGATGAGCTGGATGTTGTGTACGATGATGCCGCCGCGGGGGGCAAGGAAAAAATTGTGCGTGTTTCTTTTACCGACTACGACATTGCCCGCGTCCAGTGCACCGTCAGTTCCGGTGACGCAGACCCCGTAACCCTGAGCACCGGTGTAGAAATACGCTGACTCCTGTTGCGGGGGCAACTTGCTCAAAGCCCTGCTTTTTACTATACTGGAAGAAACAGGGCAGCCGGGGATTCCTGCTGGATTTTCCCTTGTGCCCGGGCCGCTTTCCGGGGCTTGTATTCCGGAAAAGCATTTTATAGTGGTATTAAAAAAGGAGAAGCTTGAAATGGAGCAGTTTTATTTTCTTTCCGTGCTGTTCAATATCCTTGCCGGGCTCATCCTTGTGTACGGGCGTGACCTGACACAGGGCGATGATGAGGCTGATGAAGAACTGGAGCTCATCGGGGAGGATGACGGAAACGCCGGTGGCGAAAAGGTGCGGGGTGCCTCCCTGTTCAAGGATTTTGACGGTTTTAACAATGCAACGTTCCGTCTGGTTATCGGTATTCTTTCTACCTTTGTGGGCATCATGAAGCTGCTTGCCGCCTATGACGGAATTCCAGTGCTCGGTGACCTTCTTCCGGCTTTTGCGGGAATCGGCGCCGGAGCTTCGCTGCTGATAGAATATTACCTTTTGAATGCGTCCGACCCGGATACCCTTCCGGAAGGACTGCAGAGCGTGTTCATCGATTCACGCAAGTATATCGGTGTGCTGTGCCTGGTCGTGGGGCTGCTGCACTTCATTTTCCCCAGAGTGCTGGTGCTCTAGCGCATGGAAAAGCATTCCGTTGCATGCATTGTGCTTGACGGCAGGAAGATTCTCATCGCCCGCCGGAATCCCGTCGGACAGATGGGCGGCCGCTGGGAATTCCCCGGCGGCAAGCGCGAAGACGGGGAAACTGACGCCGAAACGCTTGTCCGCGAATTCCGCGAGGAATTCGGTGTTGAGGTGCGCGCGGGCGATGCAGTTGCCGCTGCTTCCTTCATGCATGACGGCGATTGTGTGCAGCTGCACGCCTATCGTGTCTTTGTGCCTCATGACGGCATCTCCGTGCCCTATACCCTGAGCGAGCATTCCGAATACTGCTGGGTGGACATCGGTGACATTCCCCGCTATGACTTTGTGGACAGCGACCTGCTGCTCTATCCGGAGGTAAAGGCCTATGTGCTTGCGCAGGGCTGATAAACTGCGGACGCTGCGGGTTTTCTGCTGCCTGGTGCTTGTGCTGCTGCTTTCTTCCTGTGCGGAGAAGCGGAGCGTCCTCTTTCACCGCCAGAATGAAGATCCGCTTGCATATATTCCCGGTGCCGAGTGGGTGCTTGTGACCGACCCGATTGTGGCATTCCGCAGCGAAGCTTCGTTCGACGGAAGCGTGACCGGTCATGCCCGCCGCGGGGATATTTTTTGTGTGCAGGGCAGGGCGCTTGTTTCTTCCAAAGACGGTAACGGCGGCAAAGTGGTGACGCAGTGGTATCAGCTGGAGCAGGGCTGGCTTGACCAGGACACCGTGTCCGTGTACGGTAACCGCATGCAGGCTGAATCCGCCTCCGGAAAAATCCTTGAAAAGTAGCAGACTCCGCTTTTTCCGGTGCCCGGTGAAGGGCATCATTTTTATTTTCCTTATAGTATTTCTCTGCGGCTGCGACGACGAGCAGCTGAAAGAAACGGTGCTGCAGAGCCGCAGCGTTGAGTACCGTACCCTTATCTGCCCCTTTGCTGACGGGGAAGAAGCGGTGTCCGCCGCAGAAGATTCTGCTTCCGGGGATTCCGCAGTTCCCGGGGATACTGCAGTTCCCGGGGATACTGCAGTTCCCGGAGCATTTGTGGGTCGGCTTGCGCTTTCCGATGTTGCGGCTGACTGCGGGCTGCTGTGCTACCTGCTGGAAACTGCCTATGCCGGCTATGATGATGCCTGTGCTGCCGGCCTTGACTGTGCCGCTGCCATGCAGCAGGTGGAAGCGGCCTGTGCGCTGCGTTCCCGCAACGGTACGGTCGGCATCGCGGACTTTGCTTCCCTGCTTGTACGTGTGCTTTCCCCCTTTATCCGGGACGGACATTTTTCACTGTATGCAGAAAGCGCAGTGGCCGGCGGGGACTCCGGTTCCGGCGGAATCTACAGCGCCCGCCTGAGTCCGCGCACCGCCCTGTATTACGCACCGGTTTTTGTGAAGGACGGCATTGTGGTGCAGTCCGGCGCAGCGGACGTTGCGCCCGGTGAACGCTATACCGGCCCTGCGGAAAACCTGTTTCCGTACCCGGCGGCGGGGCCCGGGGTGTTCCGTGCTGGGGTGCTTTCTGCAGCGCCGCTTACGTCCGCGGAGCTTGCATTTGAAGGCTGCGCCCGGAATGTTCCTGTCTGCCAGGAGGCGCTTTCTGCCGCCGCGGTCCCGTCTTTCGTCCGTATTGCAGAGAGCGCAGACGGCATCTACATTGCCTGCCGTTCATTTCAGCTTCCGCCTGCAGCTTCTGCCGCGTATGAGGAAGCGTGCGCCCAGCTGGATTCCTTTGTAGCCGCTGCAGCGTCCTGCCGGAACAGGAAACATATTGTCATTGATCTGCGGGGCAATACCGGGGGAAACAACCTGTACCCCATGCAGTTTTTTTACCGCCTGTATTTCAGCGGATTGAAGGGCTTCCATTCGCCGCAGGAGCTGTTCAGGTTGGCCTATTACGACCAGAATCTGCTGGGCGAAGGAAATTATTCCATTGATTCGCCCGCAACGGCGCAGGCGTGGCTGGCCTTTACCCGGCTTTCCGGCACCCCCGGCGAAATTGCTGCGTGCGAAAAGCAGCTGCACGCCCAGCTGCAGAATCCGTGTGTCCGCAGGCTGACGGTCGATGCCACTTCCCTGCACGGCTTTTCACTGCCGCCGCAAAAAAATTTCCGCGGAACAATTTACCTGCTGATTGACCGGGACACTGCGTCTGCGGCAGAAAATGCAGTGGTCTTTGCCCGGCACCTCTTTGCTGCGGACGGGCGCGTTGTGCTTGTGGGAGAAAACAGCTCCGGCTGCATGGTGTCCGGGGATGCGCTCCGCTACCGGCTCCCTGCTTCCGGCATAACGCTGGTGATTCCTGCCAAGAATTTTTCCTGCTTTGCGCGGCGGGATGCAGCGTTCCGGGGTGAGGGCAGGGGCTTTTTCCCCGATTACTGGAGCACTGCGCAGGATATGCCTGCCACGCTTTCCGCCCTGACCGGTGACGGGGAGCTTGCTGCAGCTGCCTGCCCTTAAGCTGCTCTGCAGCCTACTCGAACCACCAGGAGCTGACGGGATATAGCCCCTGCTTCCGCAGCACTTCTGCGGTGTCCTCATAGCCCTGCGTGATGAGCAGCTGGATGCGGTTCTCCGTGAAATTTGTTGTTCCTTCCAGAATATAGCGGGACAAATTGATTGAAGGGATGATTTCCAGCACGCTGTATGCGTCGTAATCGATTTTTTTTATGCGGCGGCTGATATGCTGCTCATCGTCCAGGTACACCACGATGATGGTGCTGACCGACGGGCATTCCTGCAGGACGGGGGCAACGGGCACATTGTCCCCTCCGAGCGCCTCTGCTCCGCCGTCTATGTAGCGGTATCCGTCGGCAAGTTCCACCGGCTGGCAGATGACGGGAAATGCCGAGGTTGCCAGCAGTTCCTTTGCAATTTCCTTTGTGGAGCCTTCGTCATTGAGCGTGAAGCGGTGTGCGTATTCCCCCGGAGACGGTACCGTGAGCGCCTTCAGTATTTTGTAGCGGTTCCTGACGGCCGTTACGGTGACGCGGGGAAATGGATGCCGCTGCATGGCGGAAAGATCGATGCTGCCGATAATCTGCTGCAGTCCTTCCTGCGAGATGAGCGCATCGTCCTTGGTAAGGCAGGAAGGCACCTGTTCCTTCCAGATACGTTCAGCCTGCTTTACGTCGGCGCAGGCGAAAAGCGCTGCATTCAGTCCTCCGACGCTGGTGCCGGAGATTGCCGTTACTTTCTGCGCAATGCCGTAGTCCGTGAGCGCCTTCCACACGCCCACCTGGTATGCCCCTTTGCCCCCGCCGCCTGCAAGCACCAGGGCGTATTCCTGCGCGCCGGCAGCGGCGGAACAGAGAAGAAAAATCAGCAGGAGCGGGATACGGTGCTTGTTTGCCATGGGAAGCCTCACGGAGCATCCTGCTGCCGGTACAGTGCGCCCGTCGGCTGCAGGTTGCGGAATTTTGCGCTGAACAGGTGGAAATCCTGCGTTTCGCAGAGCACCGTGCCGTCTTCCGAGCGGCGGAATGCGGCCAGGTTCAGCGCGGCTGTTTTTTCGGGAATAAGGTAGACGCGTGTGCTGGTGATGCGTCCTGATCGGTTTTTGGTGACCTTGCGCCCGTATTGGGTGCCGTTTGCGTCCGCAGCGGGCAGCTCCTGCCCGTAGATGAGCGGCATGCACGCGTAGCGTTTTTCCCAGAGGGTCTGCATGTCCATGCCGCTGCGCACGGCATAGTCTTTCCATCGTGCAGTGTCGTCCTGCGCGGGGAAGCTTCTGCGCACGTAGACGGCGCTGCCGTCTTCCACAGGGTATTCCCACGTCCCGCCGTCGCTTGATTTCCAGAGCCCGCGCAAATCGTCAATGGAACTGAGCGGCTGCCAGCTGTATTCGGCCGGCTCCGGGGATGCTGCTGCTTCGTCAGGGCTGCTTCCCTGCGGCGCTGCGGTGTCGGGCACAGACGCACAGCCGCAAAGGAATGCGCCGGCGGCGAGGATGCACAGCAGCAGGGCGGCGGCACTCAGGGCAGGACGGGCGTGCAGCTTCATTTGCCCCTGATTTTCTCCGCAGCCTGTGCGGGTGTGAGCGCGGTAAACTGTTCCCGCGTCTTCAGGTTCTTGAGCGTAAGAAGATCTTTTTCTGCATCTTCCTTAGAGATGAGGATGCCCCACGGAATTCCCTTCTTGTCCGTTACGGCGTACTGGCGGTTCATCTTTGCCGCATCCGGGAACACTTCCACGGCAATGCCCAGCGCGCGCAGCTGCCCTGCGACCTTCTGGTAGTGGATGGCAAGCGATTCGTCCTGGTTGTAGATTTCCGCGTCAAGGTAGCTGCCCCGGCTTTCCGCAAGCCCCAGCTGCGAAAGTCCCGCGATAAGGCGGTCCAGCCCAATGCTTGCGCCCACGCCGGGAAGCTTTTCCTTCATGTACAGCCCTGCAAGGTTGTCGTAGCGGCCGCCGGAACACACGGAGCCGATGCCCGGAAGCTCGTCCAGGAAGGTCTCGTAGACGACGCCGGTATAGTAATCAAGCCCGCGTGTAATGGACGGGTCGAGCACGTAGGAATCCGCAATGCCCGCTGCTACCATCATGGCATGGATGTCCTTCATGCGGCGGCTGTCTTCTGCCTCGCCGCCGGCAAGCGCTTCCATGTGTGCGAGCGTTCCGCTGAAATCCCCCGCGGGCTGGATGTAGTCAAGGATTTTTGCCGCGGAAGCATCGCTGCCCGTCACTTCCGCCAGTTCCTTCTGTACCTGCTCCGCGCCCACCTTTGCAAGCTTGTCCACGATGCGCAGAATGTCCTCGGACTTGTCTGCACAATCTATCTTGCCGAGGAAGCGGTTAAAGATGCCGCGGTGGTTCACGTGGATGGTCACCTTTTCCACGCCGATTTCCCTGAGCGCAGCTTTCATGAGCGCAAGGATTTCAAAGTCCGCCGCTGCGGAGTCCGCGCCCACGGTGTCAAAGTCGCACTGCACGAATTCGCGGTAGCGTCCTGCCTGCGGCTTTTCCCCGCGCCACACCTTTGCAATGTGGTAACGCTTGAAGGGAAAATACAGTTCTTCGCGGTGCTCTGCCGTAAAACGTGCAAACGGCACCGTCAGGTCGAAGCGCATGGCAACGTCACGGCCGCCGTTGTCCTCAAAGCGGAAAACCTGCTTTTCCGTCTCGCCGTTGCTCTTGCGCAGCAGTATTTCGGTGTATTCCAGTATAGGCGTGTCAATCGGCACAAAACCATAAGCGCGGTAGGTGCGCGTAAGTTTTTCTATCAAATCTGAGCGGAGAATTTCATCCTGCGGGAGAAAATCCCTGAATCCCTTGAGTATCTTGGGTTGAATCAATGTGTCCATGCCGCCATTCTACTATTTCGGGCGCTAAAATGCAATGCCGCCAGACTTGTCTTTTCCCTTCCGATTAGGTATCTTATAGGGGAACGGCGGGTTGAGGCCGCGGTTTTTTATAGAGGTTTAAATGGACTTAAAAAGTTTGTATACGCAGATTCTGAATGAGCATAACCTGCATCCCAGCCACAAGGGAACCGTGCAGGAACCGACAATAACCTTGCAGGGCGTAAACCCCAGCTGCGGCGATAACATCTATGTGCAGCTCAAGGTTGATGCCAGCGGCACCATCACCGAGGGCGCCTTCAACGGCTCCGGCTGCGCGGTCAGTCAGGCCAGTGCAGACATGATGCTGGACAATATCATCGGCAAGCCCAGGGACGAGGCGCTGCGCCTTGCCCAGCTTTTCATGGACATGATACAGGGCAAGGTGACCGACGACGCTGCCCTGGAGGAACTTGACGAAGCTGCCAGCCTGAAGAACATCAGCGTCATGCCCGCCCGCGTAAAATGCGCCGTGCTCGGCTGGCACACCCTGCAGGAAATGCTCGGCGCAGCGCCTGCGGAAAGTGTCAGCACGGAGTAGGGCTGGTGCGGGATTCCCGCGGCGGCCTGCCCTTAAACCTTCCCCGCCCAATCCCCGCGTTGACAACGCAGGGCTGATCTGGTATAGTGTAAAAAGCTTGTAATAAGCTGATAAACTCTCTCCGATTTTAGGCAGGGGCTGCAAGGTTCCTGCCTATTTTTATGCTTTTTGAGCTGCGCTGCCCAGCCTTTACAGACGTTTCTTTTTCTATTATTATGGAAAAAGAATGAAAAAGGATGTTTTGCTTTCTCCGTCCCTGCTTTCTGCGGACTTTTCAAATTTAGGTGCGGCGCTCAGGACTATTGAGCTGAACGGCGGTTCTCTGGTACACATTGATGTCATGGACGGGCATTTTGTGCCCCCCGTCAGTTACGGGCAGCCCGTCATCGAGTCCGTGCGGCCGTGTACGGAGCTGCCGTTTGACGTGCACCTGATGGTGGAGCGCCCGGAAAGTTCCATTCCTTCGTTCATTGCGGCTGGTGCCGATTACATCACCTTCCATCTGGAGGCGACTGCCCACGCCGACCGCTGCCTTCAGATGATCCACGAGGCGGGAAAGAAGGCCGGAATTGCCCTGTGCCCCGCTACGCCGCTGTCTGCGGCCGAACATCTGCTGCCCTTTGCCGACATCGTGCTTGTGATGACGGTGAATCCCGGCTGGGGCGGACAAAAACTTATTCCATATACCATTGAAAAAGTCTCTCAACTTGCCGATATACAAAGGGAAAAGGGCTTTAAATACCTTATTTCCGTTGATGGCGGCATAAACGCGGAGACACTTCCTGCCGTGGTGCAGGCAGGTACAAATATCGTCGTTTCTGGTTCCGCCTTTTTTAAGGGGAATTTAAATTGGGAAAAATGATTGGAACGCAGCATGCGAAAAACCGCTCCAGGCAAAGACCTGGCCGGGAAGCTTCCTTCCGGGGGGCGCGCCGCATGCTGCCCGTATGCCTGCTGCTGGCGGGGGCTGCCCTGTGCGCCGATGAAAGTTCCGGCGGGGAGCTGACGTTCAGCGGGCTTCCGTTCAGCCTGAACCGCGAGGAACCGGCCGAAACCGGCATGGTGGTGCTTCCGCAGTCCACGGCTGCAGACACAAAACCTGCATCAGCCTCAAAATCCCCGCAGGCCAGTACTGCGGAACCAGAGATTCTTGTGCCGGCAGTGGAGCCGGAACCTGAACCGGAGGACGAGGGCGTTATGCTTCCGGTGGAGGATGAGAAGACCCTTGCCGCTGCAGATTCGTCTACCTCGGACGAGGCCCTGCTGCAGGCGCTTGCCTCGTACCGCGACCGCGACTGGGGCAGTGCCGCCATATTCATGCGCCGCGCCCTCCTTGACCCGCAGAACGAAAGTCCGGAAATGCGCTATCTGCTCATCATGAGCGAGATGCTGTCAAAAGACTATGCCTCTGCCGTGAGCGACTGCACCGCGTTCCTTTCTGCGTACGCGGATAAGCCGCTTGCCCGCAACGTGCAGTATCAGAAGGGACGGGCGCTCCACCATGTGGGGCAGAACGACAAGGCTGTGCTGCTGCTGAGCGACTTCTGCCACCAGTATCCCGGCACCCGCATGTATCCGTCCGCGCTGTACTGGATTGCCGAATGTTTCTACGAAGACTACAATTTTGATACCGCCCGCAGCCTGTACCAGCAGATTGTGGATGTGTACCCGGAAGACCGCAAGGCCACGGACGCAAAATTCAAGCTCGATGCCATTGCCCAGCGGGAACGCGAGCAGAAGCTGCTGAGCCTGCTCCGCGAAACCGGGGAGGAATACCTGAATTCCCGCGGCGATTATGAAAAGCAGCTGAAAGAATATGAGACTGAAGATATTGTGACCCTTCGCCGCCTGCTGAATGATGCGAACAGCCGCATTGCAGAGCTGGAAAAAGATGTCGCATCTAAAGATGCTGCGGCAAAAGATGCTGCTGCCCGTGAAGCGGAAGCCGCTGCCAGGGCCGCACAGCAGGCTGCTGCAAATGCTGCAGCCCAGAAAGATGCAGCGGCTGCCCAGCCGCCCGTGCAGGAAGAAAAGGTTGCCGAGGAGGAAATTCCCCTTCCGCCGGGGCCGCTGGATGACAGTGACATTGCCCGGCTGCGCCGCCGGGGAATTTCCGAAGAGGAACTCTTGAAGCTCAAGATACGCGCCGCCCAGCTGCAGCGGCTGCTTGATGAAAAATACAGTGCGTCCGCCTCGTCTGACGAAGGAGAATATTAATGATAAAAAGTAGACGTTCCCTGCTGTGCCATGCATGCTGCTGCGTACTGTGCTGCACCCTGTTTGCAGCCCTGCTTTCCGCTGACCCCGTGTCCGGGGAAATCGCTGCCGCAGCCGCTGCTCCTGCCGCGGAGGCGGAGGAGGAGCCTGCAGCTGCGGCGGATGAGGCTTCCGCGGAAGAGGCCGCCGAAGAAAGCGCTGCTGTGCTTCCGGGCACTGTAGATGAATACACCGGCTGGGAATATACCCCGGTTTCCAAATATGACGAGACAAGAAGCTGCGTTCGCCTCACCCTGAACGGTAAGCGCGGCGCGTTCGGCCTGTATGCCGTAAGCCCGCGGGGAAAGCGCATTCCGCTGCTGTCCCGCTATGACGGCTTCAGCCGCTCCTATTTTACCCTGCGCGTGGGGCGCAAGGACTATAAGCTTAAGTATTCCGGCGGCGTAAACTGCCAGGCCCGCAAAACGGTTTCCGGCGGGCAGCTTGCGTATACTATCCCCAAAAAGGCTTACTTTGTGGCTGATTTCAGCTTCCCGGAGACAAACACGACCGAGGTCAGCAACGATGTGCTGCGCGTAACGCTCTATACGGTGAACCTTGGCAAAACCCCGCAGGTCTTCTCCGTGAAAGGCATTTTTGACACCATACTGGGCGAAACTTCGGGCAAGCATTTTTTCACCGACACCAAGGAAGTGATAAAGACGCAGATGCAGTTCCCCGACATGGCGGAGGACAAATGGGTCTGTTCCGCGGATAACAAGGCTGCCATTGAGTTCCTGATGCTGGGCGGCGACATCACCAAGCCGCAGTATGTGACGCTTTCCACGATGGACGCGCTGGAAGCTTCCTGGGTTCCTGCTGCGCTGCAGTCAAAGAGCTTCATTTCTTCCCGCTCCTACAACGATTCCGGTGTTGCCATAAACTGGAATCCGCTGTATCTTGACCCGCAGCAGATGGGCGTCATTACCTTCTATATTTCCATCGCCGAGGGCGTCGTTCCGATTTATGCGGGCCGGAAGCCGGCAAACAAGGAATTCCTTGATGCAATGGAAAGCGGCAACTACACCTATCATTCCAGCTCTGACCCCGCCGTCCGGGATGCAGAGTCTGCCGCCGGGGAAGGCGGGGAGCCGTCAGTGACTCCTGTTGCCGCACCGGTGGACACTGTGGTACACGAAGCCGTGTCCCACGGCCTTTCTCCTGCGGCACAGGCCGTTACGGAGGAGCAGCTGGATCCTGAGTACATACAGAACCTCATCGACTACATAGAATCCATCCAGAGCGGGGAGGACATAGACGAAGAGGAGCTGCGGAGCCTGAACGAAGAGCTTGATGCAATCTTTGAAAAACTGAGGAGCATGGGTAACTGAGCATGACAAAGTCTGTCCTAGCCGTGGCGAGGCAGCTGATGCGCCGCCGCCAGTTCGGCAGTGCAATATCGCTGCTGCAGCAGTATTATGAATATTACAAGGGAACGTTCGAATACTACCTCATGCTCGGCACCAGTTACCTGTACGTGGGTGACGTGGGCAGCGCTTCCCGCAATTACGACGAAGCCCGCAAAATAAAGCTTGAGAATTCCGAGCTGTACCTGGGGCAGGCGGCAATTTTCCTGCGCCGCGGCGAAACGGACAGGGCCATCCAGTACTACCTTGACATCCAGAATTTCGACCCGAACAACGTGACGGCCCGCGAAGCCATGGAGTTTATCCGCGGCAAGGGCGACTACAAGACTATCTGCGAGTGGACGGAAAGCGGAAGAATCATGCGCTTTTACCCCCCGCTCGGCATGAATCCGGACATTATCCGCAACAGCATCCTCTGCGGGCTGGTGCTCGGGGCCTGCATTTCCGCGGGCATCCTGATCGGCGGCAAGTTCCTCCACGGCGGGGAACGGGCAGCTGCTCCCCGTACGGCAGCAGAAAATGCAGTGTCAAAAACCTTTCAGCGGCTGGAGCTGACGGAGGACGAGGCCCGCAACGCGCAGGATCTGAGCCTGAGCGACGGCGAGGTTCACTTCCAGCTTTCCGGCACGGAAATCCGCCGGAGCTACGACAGTGCCATTGAATTCGTGAAGGCGGGGCGGGATAACGCCGCCCGTGTGGAGATAAACCGCATCCGCAGCAGCAACGCAGTTCCTTCTATAAAGAAGAAAGCAGAAGACCTGCAGGTTACCCTGAAGGTTCCGACTGTTGACAGCCTGAAGGATAATTACAGCTACCAGACGGTGGCGGAAGACCCGCTGCTGTACCGGGGCTGCTATGTCGTCTGGGACGGGCGGCTTGCGAACGTTGAATCCCGCGACGACGGCTCCGTCCGCTGCACGCTGCTTGTGGGCTACGACACCAAGAAAACAATACTCGGTATGGTTCCCGTGCTGTTCAAGGAAGCCCCTTCGCCCCAGCTGGACACCGAAAAGCCCGTCCGCATACTGGGCGTGGTCGGCGAAGATGCCGGCGGCACCGTTACGCTTACCGTCTGCTCCTCCTTCCAGCCGCTCAAGGGCGATTCGCTCCCGGAATGGCGGCCCGCAAAATAACTTCTCCTGCAGCTGGCAGAAGCTGATGCCCGCCGGTGCATTATTTTTTTGTTGCGCCATGCTTCCCGGCATGGTA
>CADCQA010000067.1 GCA_902803415.1 uncultured Spirochaetaceae bacterium
AAATGGGGGGAGGCACCGTACCGCGAGCGGCTTTCCCGGCTGTGCGGGGCAATCCGTGCACTTGATGCGGATGTCTTTATCATGGAAGAAATTGAAAATGAACGCGTGCTGCAGGACATCAGCAATTTCCTTGCCGGGGAATGGGACAGCCGCAAATGGTATGCGCACGGCTGCTTTGCGGCGGCACCGGGCGGTGCAATCGGCTGCGCTGTCATTTCCCGCTGGCCGCTCAGTGGGCTTACCGTCCATGCGCTTGATGTACGCAGCGAACGTGACGGAATGCCGCAGATGCGGCCGCTCATGGAATTTACCGTCAGCAAGAAGGGGCGCGAGCTTGCCTGCATGGTCTGTCACTGGAAGAGCAAGAGCGGCGGGGACGGCGGTGCAGCCTGGCGGGACTGGCAGGAGCTGGTGCTGGGAAACCGTGTGCGCATGAGCAAGCTGCCGCTGCTTGTGTGCGGGGATTTTAACCGCGATATCGGGGAATTCCGCCGCGGTGCCGGTGCCGGGCAGATTGTGCTGCGCTGTTCCGCCGCGGAAGACGGCGTGCCGGTAACATCACCGTGGTTCAGCGCAGACGGCGAATTGGTTTCGCCGGGAAGTTATTTTTTCCGGGAGGAATGGTCACGTATTGACAATTTTTTCTGTGCAGGGGCGGCGGAAATCCTTTCCTTTACGCCGGAATGCAAAGGGGCGTGGTGCGATGCGGACAGTGCTGAGCCCCGGCGCTATGCAGTGTGGAACGGCAGCGGTTACAGCGACCACCTGCCGATATCCTGCACTGTGCGCTTTTAGGGCCGCCTGCATTGCCGGGGAGCAGGGGCGTTCCCCGGCTGAAGCTTGGGCCGTCTGCAGAAAGCTGAGCCGTCTGCGGGAAGATGAGTCGGTTCCCCGGCAGCAGCTGCATCACGCGCCGCCGGGGGCAAACGTGTCAGGCTTTTGAATGCGGCTCCGTCATCAGCCGGATAAGTTCATCACGGACCGGGCTGTAGTGTTCGTCCGAAATGCCAAAGTCCATCTGCCTGTACGACCATACGGCGTGTCCGATATCGTGCTTTGCAAAGACTTTGTGGATGTCGCGGAACCATGCAGCGGTGTCTTCCACGGGGGCACGGTCAATCACGCCGTATTCGCCGCAGTAGAGCGCCGCGCCTGCTTTCTTTGCAGCTTCCGCCGCTTCGCTGATCATGCGCTCGATGATGGTGCTGCCGTCCGCAGCGCCGTCTGTGTCGGTCACATCCTTGCCCTTGTAGCCGAGCACGTAGGATTCTTCCTTATAATACTGCAGTGAGCGCGGGTAGAAGATGTCCTTGTTCGGATCCATGCCCGGTACCCAGGGTGCTTTCTGGTGCGTAAAGATGAGCGGCTCATACATGTGGAAGGTAAAAATGATGTTTTTGTCGGCGGGGACTTCCAGCAGCTTGACGGTGCGGGCGCTGTTCCACTGGATGCCGCCGTAAATGATTTTTCCTTCCGGGCTGTGCTTCCGGATAACGGCGACTGCCCTGCTGATCAGGCTGTTCCAGCGTTCGGCGGCGTCTGCTTCCACAACCTCGTTCAGCAGCTCGAAAGCAACGTTCGGCCGCCCCGCGTAGCGTTCTGAAACCTTGTCCCAGAGTGAAAGGAATTTTTCCTGCAGCTCAGAGGAAGAAAATATGTTGTTCTTTTCTGCGTTGCCCGCGTCGTTAAAATCGTAGCCCGCCGCCTTGTGCAGGTCAAGGATGATGTCCAGCCCGTGCTGCCGGGCCCAGTCCACTGCACGGTCAAGGCGCAGAAATCCTTCTTCCTTGAACTTACCGTCGTTGTCCTGCACCAGCATATAGTCGAACGGAAGGCGGATGTGGTCGAAGCCCCACTGTGCCACTTGCGCAAAATCTTTTTCCGTGATGAACGTATCGTAGCGTTCCAGTGAATGATCGCACTGGGAATACCAGCCCCCGAAATTGATGCCTTTCTTCAGTTCCATGCCTGTGCCTCCTTAAAAACTGGCCAAAGCATAGCATAGTGTGCCGCAAAAAGCTAGCGGGGGAAACCGGTATCCCTATTCTTGACAGTATTGCATTAAACAGTAAAATGGAGCCAGAGGTTTCTATGAAAAACAGAGAATTCAAGAATGTTTGTGCTGCGGTACTGCTGCCCGCACTGCTTGCAGCAGGTTTTTCCGGCTGCGGCGGAAAGGCTTCTCCGGCTGTTCAGGCTGAGGACGGAGATGCGCTCAAGATGAAGGAAGGCGGCGACCTTGTGTTCGGCGTGGCAACGGAACTTAACAATTTTGACCCGTTCACGTCGCTGACCGCAGATGTCCGGGCCGTCAATTTCAACATTTTCGAGGGGCTGGTGAAGGTTTCCGACGACGGCGGCTTTGTACCGGCGCTTGCCTCTGCCTATGAAGTTTCTCCAGATGCAAAAAAATATACATTTACGCTGCGCAGCGGCGTCAAGTTCCATGACGGCCGTGATGTAACGGCGGAAGACGTGCGCTGGTCCCTGCAGCATGCAATCGACAAGAAACTTGCCGGCTATGACAACATTAAAGAATATTCGTTTGACGGAGATAAGCTTTCCGTTATGCTTGGGGAACCGGACACCGGTTTTATTGCGCGGATGACGGCGGCTGTTGTTCCCGCCGGCTCCACCGGCCTTGCGCTGCATCCCGTGGGAACGGGTCCCTTTAAGTTTGTGGAATATGAAGAGCAGGATCACATCAAGCTGGTGAAGAATGAATCCTACTGGGGAACTCCGGCGCACCTTGATTCCGTAACGGTTAAGTTTGAATCAAGTCAGGCCGGGCTGGTGCTGAGTTTCCAGGCCGGAACGATTGACGGCTTTAATGCAAGCGCGGACACCATAAGCCAGCTGGACGAAAGCAGCATGAGAAAGTACCTGACGAATTCGAACACTGTGCAGCTGCTCGCCCTGAACAATGATTTCGGACCGTTCCAGAATGCAGATGTGCGCCGCGCGCTCAACTACCTGGTGAATTCCGAGGAAATCATCGCCATGGTCAATTACGGTTACGGCGCAAAGCTTGGCAGCGGTCTCATTCCCAACCTGGCAAAATATTATGATTCCTCCCTTTCCAGTGTCTACGACCGCGATGTGGACAAGGCAAAGGAACTGCTGCAGAAGGCCGGCTACGGCGACGGTTTTAGCTTTACCATTACCGTGCCGTCGAACTACACCGTTCACGTGCGCACTGCCGAAGTCATCGTGAATGAACTTGCTTCTGCCGGCATCGATGCGAAAATCCGGCAGGTGGACTGGGCTACCTGGCTGCAGAATGTTTACAAGGGACGCCAGTTCGAGGCAACCGTTGTTTCGCTTGACGGTTCCATCGCCTACCCGACGGCCTTCCTTTCCCGCTACGTTTCTTCCTCCGGAAAGAATTTCATCAACTTTAAGTCCGCTGCCTACGATGCGGCATATATTTCCGCAGAAGAAAGCGTGGACGAAGCGCAGCAGGTTGAAGGCTTTAAGAAAGCCCAGCAGATACTGAACAGCGAGGCTGCAAGCGTCTGGATACAGGACATTGCAGAGTTCACTGTGTACAACAAAAAGTTTGCGGGAACGCGGCACTATCCGCTGTACGTAAGCGATTACTCTGCAATCTACCAGGTGGAGGACTGATGGGGGAGTCCGGGGGAATCCTTGACGGACTGAATGAAGGCCAGCTGGATGCCGCGCGCACCACGGAAGGGCACGTCCGCGTGCTTGCGGGCGCGGGCACCGGCAAAACTCGGGCGCTCATCAGCCGCTACACCTATCTGGTGCAGGAACTGGGCATTTCCCCCGCGAACATCCTTTGCGTAACATT
>CADCQA010000068.1 GCA_902803415.1 uncultured Spirochaetaceae bacterium
ATCAGTCCAGTTCGAAGGCGCCGGTGTAGAGCTTGTAGTAGCGGCCGCGCTGCGCCATCAATGCATCGTGGTTTCCCCGCTCGATGATGGTGCCCTTTTCCAGCACAATGATTTCATCTGCATTGCGCACGGTAGACAGACGGTGCGCGATAACAAAGACCGTGCGGCCTTCCATCAGGCGGTCCATGCCCTTCTCGATGAGCGCTTCCGTGCGCGTATCGATAGAGCTGGTTGCCTCGTCAAGGATGAGCACCGGCGGGTCTGCAACGGCGGCGCGCGCAATGGCAAGCAGCTGCCGCTGTCCCTGGCTCAGGTTGCCGCCGTCACCGGTAATCACCGTGTCGTAGCCCTTTTCCAGGTGGCGGATAAAGCCGTCCGCGTTCGCAAGCTTTGCCGCCGCAAGCACCTGGGCCTCGCTCGCCTCAAGGTTACCGTAGCGGATGTTGTCGCGGATGGTGCCGGTAAACAGGTGCGTGTCCTGCAGAACCATGCCCAGCGAACGGCGAAGGTCGTCTTTGGCAATTGATTTGAGCGGGATGCCGTCGTAAGTGACGGTTCCGCTGCCTTCCTCAATGTCGTAGAAACGGGTGAGCAGGTTGGTGATGGTGGTTTTGCCGCTGCCCGTGGAACCGACCAGCGCAATTTTTTCGCCGGGTTTTGCATGCAGGCTGACTGCATGCAGCACTTCTTTTTCCGGCACATAGCTGAACGACACATTGCTGAAATCAACATCACCGCGCAGCTTTACCAGACGGCAGTCCTCGCGGTCCGCATAGCCGGGCAGCGGATTCTCCCCCGCCGCGGAAGGCACAAGCTGCACGGAAGACGGCACATGCCACGCCCACTCACCGGTCTGGGCAAAGGACTGTACCAGATGCACTTTTCCGTCTGCAGTGGCGGCGGGCGAAGTTTCGCTGGCATTTACCAGCGTTACCGTGCCCTCGTCCGATTCCGGCTCCTCGTCGATAACCGCAAAAATACGTTCCGCGCCGGCAAGCGCATTCAGTATGCTGTTGAACTGCTGGCTCATCATCGTGATGGGGCGGCTGAAGCTGCGCGTGTACTGCAGGAATGCGGCGATGCTGCCCAAATCCATGTGGCCGCTGATAACGCGCACTGCACCAACCAGCGCAACGAGCGCGTACTGGATATGGCTCAGGTTGCCCATGATGGGCATCAGGATGTTGGCAAAGGTGTTTGCCCGCGTGCCGGCTTCGCACAGGGCATCGTTCAGGCGGTCAAATTCATCCTTCACGGCGGCTTCGTGGTTAAAAACCTTTACGACCCGCTGCCCCTCAATCATCTCTTCTATATACCCGTTCACAATGCCGATGTTCTTCTGCTGCTCGCGGAAGGCATTTGCGCTGCGCTTGCCGATTGCACCTGCAAGCATCATCACAAGGAACATGCTTACCACCATGACCAGCGTCAGAAGCGGACTCACAACAATCATCATCACAAAGACGGAAATCACGCTGATGACGCTGGAAAACAGCTGCGGTACGCTCTGGCTCATCATGTCGCGCAGGGTGTCGGTGTCGTTGGTGAAGAGCGACATCAGTTCGCCGTGCGTGCGGCTGTCAAAGAAGCGCAGCGGCAGCTTTTCCAGCTGGCGGAACAGATCGGTGCGGATGCGGAAAAGCGTGCGCGTGGAAATGTGGAGCATCAGGCGCGCATTGAGCCAGGACGAAAAGGCCCCGAATGCAAAGATGAGCGCCATGCATGCAATGAGCCGCAGGAACGGAAGGAAATCGTGTGCGGAAAGCGATTCCCCTGCCTGCGCGCGGCGGAACAGCGGCAGAATGTAGTCGTTGATGGCTGGCTTGAGCAGCGAGTCGCAGGCGACCCCGGCCCCCGCGCTGATGACGACCGCAATAAACACAATACCGAGCAGTCCCTTGTATGCTCCTATATAATTTATCAGCCTGCCGATAACCTTGCGGGCATTCCGCGGGCGGGCAACCCCTTTCATTTTTACTGGTGGCATATACTAACTCCTTAATTCTCGCTCTGCTGGGACTCGTAAACCTCACGGTAGATGCTGTTCGTGCGCAGCAGTTCCTCGTGCGTGCCCGAACCGTTAATCCTGCCGTTGTCCAGCACGTAAATCACGTCCGCATCCTGCACGGAAGCAATGCGCTGGGCGATGATAATTTTCGTCGTCTGCGGCAGGGAATTGCGGAGCGCGCTGCGGATGCGGGCATCAGTGGCGGTGTCCACGGCACTCGTGCTGTCGTCAAGGATAAGAATCCGCGGCTTCTTGAGCAGGGCGCGCGCAATGCACAGGCGCTGCTTCTGGCCGCCGGAAAGGTTTACGCCGCCCTGCCCCAGCTGCGTGTCGTAGCCGTCCGGCAGGGTGCTCACAAATTCATCTGCGTCGGCGGCAATGCAGGCAGCCTTCAGCTCTTCATCGCTTGCCTGCGCGTTCCCCCAGCGCAGGTTCTCGCGGATGGTGCCGCTGAACAGAACATTCTTCTGCAGCACCATTGCCACGCTGTCACGCAGCGTTTCCAGGCCGTAGCTGCGCACATCGGCGCCGCCCACAAGGACAGAACCCGCAGTGGTATCGTACAGGCGCGGGATAAGCGACACCAGCGTGGTCTTTGACGAACCGGTGCCGCCCAGGATACCGACGACCTGCCCGCTCTGAATGCGGAGGTTCACGTCGGAAAGCACGCAGTTGGAAGGATCTTTCAGGTAGCTGAAGGAAACGCCGCGGAATTCCACGGAGCCGTCTTTTACCGCAGAGAGAGCCTCTCCTTCCGGGGAAGTGATTTCCGGTTCCTCGGCAAGCACCTCCGTGATGCGGGCAATGCTTGCGCGTGACAGCACCAGCATGACGAATACCATGGACAGCATCATCAGCGACATAAGAATCTGCGTCACGTAGGTGATGAAGCTGACCAGCTCGCCGGTCAGCAGCGTGCCGCCCACAATCATCCTGCCGCCAAACCAAAGGCTCACGATGATGCATGCATAGACCACAATCTGCATGAGCGGCAGGTTCAGAATGACCACTTTTTCTGCGGCAAGCTGCGTGCGGCGCACACTGTCCGCGGCGCCGGTAAATTTTTTGTCCTCAAAGCTGCCGCGCACAAAGCTTTTGACCACGCGGATGCCGATAAGGTTTTCCTGCACCGTGCCGTTGAGCAGGTCATACTGGTGCAGCATGGCGCGGAAACGCGGGTAGGCGGACACTGCAATAATCGTGAGCATGGCGCCAAGCAGCGGAATCACGATGAAAAATATGGATGAAAGCCGCAGATTGATGAAGCACGCCATGATGGTGCCGCTGATCAGCATGAACGGAGCGCGGACACACATGCGGATAATCATCTGGTAGGTGTTCTGCACGTTCGTCACGTCCGTCGTGAGCCGGGTGACCAGGGATGACGTGGAAAAATGGTCAATGTTGCTGAATGAAAAATCCTGCACCCGGCGGAAGAGCCTGCGGCGGAGGTTCCGGGAAAAACCGAGCGCTGCAACTGCAGAAAAGCGCGCGCCCAGTGCCCCGAAAGCGAGGGACACGCAGGAAAGCCCCACCATGAGCAGCCCCACCGTGAGCACATAGGAAAGGTTGCGCTCTGCGATGCCGACGTCAATTATCCGTGCCATCAGGAGCGGAATGACCGTCTCCATGACAACTTCGCCCACCATGGAAAGCGGGCTCAGCAATGAATAGATCCGGAACTTTTTTTCAAGTCCGTGCAGCAATGTTCGTACCGTAGACATAGCTTCTAATATACTGCATTAGCGCCCCTTGGGGAAGGAAATTCCGCAGTTTTCCGGGAATTCCGGGAGAGAACAATGAGTTTCTGCAGGGCAGAGACGTTTCTGCGTGGCAGAAGCCCGCAGGGACTGCGGATGTTACCTCCCATGCATGTGCGGCAGGTATTATGCATGGGGACAGCAACCGGCCGTAACAAAAAAATCAACTTTTTTCCCAAAAAACTGCGAAAAATGAAATTTCTCGGGTATCTAGAGGGTATGGGACATAACACACAACGAATCAAACCATTTGAAGAATTAACATTCCAC
>CADCQA010000069.1 GCA_902803415.1 uncultured Spirochaetaceae bacterium
CACACATGGAATAGGAGGAGTATATGAGAATTCTGGTTTTGAACGGAAGCCCCAAAAAAGAAAAGAGCGATACCATGTGCATAACGCGGGCATTCCTTGACGGCATGCGCGAGGCTGCTGCGCAGGATGTGCATATCGTGCATGCCATTGAACGGCATATCGAATACTGCACCGGTTGCTTTACCTGCATGAAAAACGGCGGGAACTGTATTCATGATGACGATATGCGTGATATCCTGAAGGAGATTCTTGCAAGTGATCTTCTGCTCTGCAGCTTCCCTCTGTATTGCTATGGAATGCCTGCGCCGCTCAAGGCGCTCATCGACCGGGTGCTGCCGCTTTCCCGCATGGCAATGCAGCGCGTCGGCGACCGGTATGAACATGTTGGCCAGGCTGATTTTTCCCGCCTGCGCTACCTGATGATCTGCGGCTGCGGGTTTCCGAACAGCATGCATAATTTTGAACCGGCAGTTGCACAGTTCAAGCTGCTGTTTCCGCATAACCATACGACAATCACTGTTCCCGAGAGCCCGATGTTCAATGTAGCGGAGGCTGCTCCGGTTACAAAGCCGCGCCTGGAGCTTGTCCGCACGGCCGGGAAACAGTTTGCACTGGACGGCACTATTGCTCCCGACCTGCTTGCACAGATTTGTTCCCCGATGATTCCCGAAGAGGAATATGCCGCAATCGTGAACGGAAATGCCTGAGCGTGAGGACTTCTATGGAACAGCGTGACGGTCACAATGCACTTTCTCTCAGCCCCTGCATGACAGCCGGTGCCGCTTCGCTCGCGGGCAGCGTGTTTGTCTGCGGGAAAGCTTATACGGTCATTCGGCTGCTTGGTCACGGCAAGGGCGGTTATTCGTATCTTGCAGAAAGCGGCGGGCAGCAATTCGTGCTGAAGCGCATTCATCACGAACCGTGCAGCTATTATACTTTCGGGAACAAAATTGAAGCTGAGCGCCGGGACTACAGTCGCCTGAAAGATGCCGGCATTCGGATTCCGGAACTGATTGCCCTTGATGAAACTGCGGAGATAATCGTGAAGGAATACATTGAGGGCTGTACGATTTTCGACATGGTGAAGGACGGTCTGCCTGTTGAACCGTACATTGTCCAGGTACGGGATATGGCGGCGCGTGCAGATGCAAAGGGCTTGAACATCGATTATTTCCCGACCAATTTTATTGTGCACGACGGCTGCATCTGGTACATTGATTACGAATGCAACACGTACATGGATGCATGGAATTTTGAGAATTGGGGAATCCGTTACTGGTCGCGCACGCATGACTTTGAGGAATATCTGAAGCAGCATAAGGATTGATGGGATTTGCAGGGATTGCGGCGCTGCATTTCATCGCCCGTAATCTGTATCTTGTCGGAAGCAGCATTTACAGTTCAGTTTTTCTGCTGTATACTGGATCTGCTTTTACAGGGCATTTGCTTTGATAAACTGACAGTTTCAGATGCCTGCTGTTTCTGAAACTCCATCACTATACCGAAGGTGTGAATATGAAACTTTGCATTGTTCCTGCTCCACGCAGAGTCTGAGGAGACTGTGTGGAGGAATGGATTTGACTGAAATTCATGCATCCTCAGGCTTTGCTTCCTGAACATTCCAATGAAAAAGGAGCAAAGAAATGACCGAAAAAAATAAATCTTCATTGCGGGATTTTTATATTCTCTGGAGTACGCAGGGGCTGTCGCAGCTTGGAAGCAGCATGACGGCATTTGCACTGACGCTCTGGCTGTATGAACGGACAGGTTCCGCTCTGGGCACGGCAGCGCTTGCAATCTGCACCTATGCACCGTATGTGATTATGAGCATCTTTGCAGGGGCGCTGACAGACCGCTTTGATAAGAAGCGGACCATGCTTGTGTGCGATACGCTTGCTGCCGTATGCACGCTGGCGGTGTTTGTGCTGTACAAGAGCGGCAGCCTTGCTGTCTGGCACCTGTATGCAGTCAACGTGCTGTCCGGGCTGATGAATACCGTGCAGCAGCCGGCCTCGGAAGTTACTATGTCTTTGATTGTGCCCAAGGACGCGTACCAGAAAACGAGCGGCCTGCAGTCCCTGTCACGTTCGGTGAATTCGATTCTGAATCCGCTGCTTGCAACTGCATTGTATTCGTTTGCTGGGCTGGACATGGTGATTGCACTGGATCTGCTGAGCTTTGTTATTGCCTTTGCAGCCCTTGCCCTGTTCATAGCGGTTCCGCGGACATCGGCGGAAAAGAAGCAGGGCGTGCTGGTACTTGCAAAGGAAGGACTTTCGTTTTTGAAAGAAACTCCGCTTGTGCTTGTGCTGATTCTGTTCATGGCGGGAGTCAACTTGATAGCATCTGCATTTGATGCCGTCCTTCCGGCTCTGGTGATTCCAAATCCCCGCGGCGGTGCGAACGTCCTGGGGATTGTAAGCTCTGCTGCCGGCATTGCAATGGTAAGCGGGAGCCTGCTGGTTTCTGTTATGCCGAAACCCAAAGACAGGGTGCGGGTGGTTTATGTGACAATGCTCATTTCACTGGGAATTGAAAACTACCTGCTGGCATTTTCACGGCTGCCGGTGCTGTGGTGCACCGGGCAGTTCATCGGCTGGATTCTGGTTCCCGTCATGAGCGCCAACCTGGATGTTATCCTGCGGAATTCCATTCCGCTGGAATTGCAGGGCAGGGTGTATGCATGCAGGAACACGCTGCAGTTCTTCACGATACCGCTGGGACTTTTTCTTGGCG
This sequence comes from uncultured Spirochaetaceae bacterium, assembly GCA_902803415.1. Taxonomy (GTDB): domain Bacteria; phylum Spirochaetota; class Spirochaetia; order Treponematales; family Treponemataceae; genus Treponema_D. Next base: position 2,737 of record CADCQA010000069.1, read on the forward strand.
GCCTGATGGTGGACGCTGTCTGCGAACCGTTCATGGAACGCCATGCCGCTTCACCGCTGCTGGCAGCCCTGTTCGGCAGCGGAAAAGGTTCCGGTGCTGCGCTGATGATGTTTGTGCTGGGCCTGGCTGGAACCGCATGGTGTCTGGTTTCGGGTTTGCGGCTGAAGCACTACCACTATAGTGAGGCATCGTTGTAGGAGGAGTTGTAGGGGCAGGCTGTCCGGCCTGTCCCTTACAGCGCATTTTGCTGGACAATTTGCCTGTTATCCCTGATAATAGAACTTTAGAGGAAGATATGCCGTTATATACTGTTCTGCTTTATGTGCAGTATGCAAGCGTTGCGCTCATGCTGCTTGAATGTGCGTACATCACGAAAAAATGGTCCAGCCCTCTGCATGGCTGGTTGTTCTTCTACTGCGTTTCGGTTCTTATCAATAATGCCGGTTACCTTGCCTATATGCAGGCTGACACAGAGGACGCGCTTGTCCTTTGCTGGCAGCTGGTTTACCTGGGAAAAGCTTGGACCGGTTTCTCTCTCTTTGTCTTTGTTCTGTTTCTGTGCAGGGGAAAAACATACCACCGTATTTCTACGGTGCTTTCGGTCATCCATGCCATAACGTATTTTTTAGTCCTGAAGATGCGGAGCAACAAGCTGTACTACGAGTCCTATACGTTTACGGAAGACGGACTTTTCCCTCATCTTGAGTTCGGCCACGGAATCTGGCACAACGCCTTTGATGCATTGATTCTTATCTACATTGTGATAGGTATAGTCCTGCTTTGCCACACCCTGCGTGCTCAGACGGACAAACGCCGCAAAAAGCAGCTCTTCTTCATTGCGCTTGCTGTCCTTGTGGACTGTGCCTGCCATATCCTTGAGCTGATCAAGATTATCCCCGGCTATGACATGAACGCCATGGGGTTCTCGCTGGCTTCCGTGTGCCTGTTCATTGCAATTTTTGTCTACGACTTTATGAACACAAAGGCGCTCGCACGTGAATTCGTTATTGAGAACATTGCAGAAGGAATCGCGGTGACGGACACGCGGGGCAGCCTGATTATCTGCAACAGCAGGGCGCGGAAACTGCTCAACGGCATAGCACCTTTTCCGGACAAGGCAATCCATGTTCTGCAGGGACTGTACGCGGAAGGAAAACCGCTGTTTCTTCAGGAGCGGACGTTTTCCATCAACGAAGAGCTGCTGATGGACAAAAGCCATGTGCTGGGTAAGGTTTACATGCTGACGGATGATACGGAGCACTTCCGCTACATCGAGGAGCTCAAGGAGCAGAAGCAGATTGCAGACAAGGCGAATCGTGCAAAGGGTGAATTCCTTTCCAACATGAGCCACGAAATCCGTTCGCCCATAAATGCCGTGCTGGGCCTTGACGAGATGATTCTGCGCGAAAGTGCGGAGCCGGGCATCCGGGAATATGCCGCTGACATTCAGTCCAGCGGAAAGATGCTGCTTTCCGTTATAAATGACATTCTTGATTTTTCAAAGATTGAATCGGGCAAGATGGAACTGGTTCCCGCCGATTACGACCTGAGCTGCCTTGTCAGCGATCTGGTGAATATGATTGCCGCGCGCGCGGAAGCAAAGGGTCTGGACTTTGTTGTTGACATTGATGAGGCAACGCCCCACCTGCTGTACGGGGACGATACGCGCCTTAAGCAGTGCGTGCTGAACATTCTGACGAATGCGGTGAAGTACACGCCGAAAGGTTCCGTTACGCTCAGTATGCATGCAGAAAAAATTGACGAGACGCACTGTTCGCTTTGTGTGTCCGTCAGGGATACGGGAATCGGCATTAAGGAAGAAGACATAAAGAAATTGTTCAGTCCCTTTGAGCGGATTGAAGAAGGGCGGAACCGTGCAATTGAAGGCACTGGGCTTGGCATGAGCATTGTGAAGAGCCTGCTTGCCGCGATGGGAACGCAGCTTGATGTTGAAAGCGTCTACGGCAAGGGCAGCTGTTTTTCATTCCGCGTGGTGCAGCAGGTGCGCGGCTGGGAACCAGTAGGAAATTATGCGGAAACAAAAGCAAAGAGCGTTGAAAAGAACTGTGCGTATACCGAAAGTTTCCAGGCGCCCGGCGCAAAAATACTTGTCGTCGACGATACTCCGGTGAACCTGACCGTTATCCGCGGGCTGCTGAAGCAGACGCGCATTCAGATTGACACTGCAGAAAACGGAATCAGCGGTCTGGAGAAAGCAAAGGCCTGCAGGTACGATATGATTTTTGTTGATCACCGCATGCCCAAGATGGACGGCATGGAGATGCTTGCCGCCCTGCGTGCTGATGCAGAGAGCGTGAATCAGCACACGGTCTGCGTTGCGCTTACGGCAAATGCTGCAGGTGATGTGCGCCAGCAGTACATTGACGCGGGGTTTTCGGAATACCTTTCAAAACCCGTTGAACCCAGGCTGCTGGAGGAAGTACTGGCACGCTATCTTCCGCCGGAGCTGGTGCTGCACAAAGGCGATGACGGCTGGGTGGAATCGGCTTCGGGCAGCGGGATGCTGGCCGGGGCAGCTGCATCGGCGGAAAACCGGCCGGGTGTTGCGGATGCTTTCTTTGCCAGACGCTTTGGCATCGACCTTGCTGCCGCACTCAAAAATTGTGCCGGCGAAGAAGTTTTTGCGGAAGCCGTGCAGGGCTTCTATGATGCAATTGACAAAAAGGCTTCGGATATTGAAGGCTTTGCTGCCGGCCGCCAGTGGCAGGACTATACCGTGCAGGTGCATGCGCTCAAAAGCAGTGCACGGCTTATCGGTGCTGCGGAATTGAGTGCTCAGGCTGCGGAACTGGAAGCGCTCGGTGACAGGGCAAAGACTGCGGATGATGCCGCGGCGGAGACCGCCATCCTTTCGCAGACACCCGCGCTGCTTGAAGCGTACCGGGCATACCGGGAAAAACTGGCTCCGTTGTGTGCGGGTGAAATTTCCTGCGGGAATCCTGCGCTGCCCCCGCTTTCTGCGCAGGAACTTGAGGAACGGCTTGCGGCCCTGCGGGAATTTGCCGGGGCTTTCGACTTTGCCAATGCGGACATGGTGATGAAAGACCTTGCGGCTCATACATTGCCCGCAGATTTCCTTGAGCAGTACGAAAAACTGAAGGAAGCGGTGCGTGCTGCAGACAGTGCTGCCGTACTGGCGCTCCTGTGAGTTTCCGCTGCGGCCTTGACGGGAGAAAGTATATGGATGGTTTTGAAATCAGGAAGGTAAGGTCAGGAGATGCGGCAGCAGTCAGCCGGATAAGTTCGGAAGATTTGGGCTACCCCTGCGATGCCGCGCTGGTGGAAAAACGGATAGCGAATCTTGACGGCAGGCGCGAGGCCGTGTTTGTTGCCGTGGCGGACGGCGCTGTTATCGGCTATATCCATGTTGAGCGTTACGAGCTTTTGTATTATGAAAGCATGGCGAATATTCTGGGAATTGCGGTGCGGCAGGAATTCCGCAGGCGCGGTGCCGGAAAGGCGTTACTGTGTGCTGCGGAGGGCTGGGCAAAAGAAAATGCCATCTCGGTAATGCGGCTGAATTCGGGCAGTTCGCGGACAGATGCGCATGCATTCTACCGGCATCTGGGCTATGATGCGGAAAAAGAGCAGAAGCGCTTTCTGAAGCATATATGATGGAGCCTCTTTCAAAACAGTTTCAAAACTCGTCCGATTTTTGAAAGTTCCTCGATGGAAGCGCTTTTAGAATTCCTCCGGGGTTTTTAGTCCCTGCGGAGTTTCTTCGGCGCCGGGAAACTCCTGTGCCGGCGGCA
>CADCQA010000070.1 GCA_902803415.1 uncultured Spirochaetaceae bacterium
CGGGAGGATTTATGAAACTGCCCGCTTCCATAATAGTCAGGAAGCGCATGAAATGCAAGGGGCACTACCGGTGCTGCCGGTGCGCCCTGCGGCCGTCAGTTGGCGGAGTAACCGGTCAGCATAAAGGCGCCGTCTTTTCCCAGACTGCCTGCCGCTTTTTCCTTTGCTGCCGGGGCATCCTGCGGAAAATCAGGGAAAAAGCCGGTCAGCGTCACTTTCTTTCCGGCAACGGCTGCAAGTTCGTCCATCTTTACTGCGGCCGGGCGTTCTTTTCCCCCGTCTGGCGGCGGCGGGGCGTTCCTGCCGTCATCTTTCGGCGGACGGGGCGGCTGGGGGGCCGGTTCATCGCCCTGCACTCCCAGCAGGACATATTCCTTGCCGCTGTCAGTGAGCACAAAGGCAACCTTGTGCTTGTCCACCTCTGCTATCTTTACCGTGCCGGAGATACTCACCGCTTCGGGCATTTTCTGCCGGTGCTTGTCCGGAGCGCCCTGCGCATAAACTGCGGCAGCAAGGGCAAACGCAAATGAAACGGAAAAAAATGACTTTTTCATAAAAACCTCGCAAAGATTCAAGATTGAGGAGTTTCAAAAGAACGTTTTTGAAACAGTCCCGTTTGTAACATGCACTGCGGCCGGGTGATTCCGCCCCTTGCAGTACACGTTTAAAGTGTAAGACTATTTCCTTGAAATATAGTGAATTAAAACATGTTTTTTATGGCGATTACAAAATATTATGTACTTATAACAGATATTTCAGAGTTGAGGGAAAACGTAGCGGCATTGCATGGTGCTGCAAATGCTGCAGCACCTGCGTGCGGGGACGGCTCCCGGAAGCGAAGACCAGGCTGCCGTCCTGCAGTTGTCAGGCGAGTTTTGAAACTGGCTCAGTCCTTGAGCGCCTTGTAGCGGTCAAAGTCAGCAAGCATTTCCGGATCTTTGTTCTTGTCCAGCAGACTGACTCCCACGGCAAGCACAAGACATGCAATGAATCCCGGCAGGATTTCGTATACGTCGAAAATGCCGCCGTGCAGGTTGTGCCAGACAATGACGGTGATGGCACCGCCAAGGATACCTGCAACCGCACCCTTTGCCGTTGCATTCCTCCAGAACAGGGCAAGCAGGACCAGCGGCCCGAACGTGGAACCAAATCCTGCCCACGCGTAGCTCACCAGCCCGAATATGGAACTGTTCTCATTGAGAGAAAGCACGAATGCTATAATTGCAATGGCAAGTACCGTTGCGCGGCTTACAATCACCACGGTCCGCTGATCGAATTTTTTACCGAGCAGTGTCTGGCAGAAATCCTCCGTGAATGCGGAAGCTGCCACAAGCAGCTGTGAATCTGCGGTGGACATTGCGGCAGCCAGTATGGCGCACAGGAAAATTCCGCCAAGGAAGGGCTGGTACGTATACATAATGGTTTTGATAATGACGCTTTCTGACTGGCTGGCGTTCAGCAGCTCCGGCAGGTACACGGTTGCCACAGAGCCGATGCCAACCGCGCCGATAAAGGCGATGGTTACCCACACCGTTGCAATGCGGCGGGAAAGCGCAATCTCCTTGTTGCTGCGGATGCCCATGAAACGTATTAGGATGTGTGGCATTCCAAAATAGCCCAGTCCCCATGCAAGTGCAGAAATAATCGACATAAGGCCGTAGTTCTGGTTTGCAAGGAATTTTGACTGCAGCAGCTCGCCGAATTTTCCGGCAATCGCTTCGGAGCTGAACGCAGATGCCTTGGAGAATGCTTCTCCCGGTCCGCCCAGCACAAACATCATGGCGATGGAAGTAATGATGAGCACGACAAACATCAGCGTTCCCTGAATGAAGTCTGTGGTACAGACGGCACTGAATCCACCGAGCAGCGTGTACAGCAGGATAACCACCGTTCCGATGACCAGGCCGCAGATGTACGGCAGCTCGAACACTGCATTCAGAAGCTTGGCACATGCAACAAAACCGGAAGCCGTATAGATGACAAAGAACAGAACGATGAACACCGTGGAAATAAGTGATATAAGGTGACGCTTGTCCTTGAAGCGGTTCGTCAGGAACTCAGGAATGGTGATTGCATTGCCGCATGCAATGGAATACTTGCGCAGCGGTTTTGC
>CADCQA010000071.1 GCA_902803415.1 uncultured Spirochaetaceae bacterium
ACCGCATTCGCGCAGGATGCGAACAAAAGGGCGGCGGCAAGCAAAGCTGCTGCCAGTCCGCTGAGGGCGATTGGGAATGTATAAAAAACCGGCTTCTTCTGCATACGGGAGTCCTTTGGGGCAAAAAGTCCCCTTACTTTATTGCTACCTAATATATTATAGCATTATATAGTAAAATATCAATTGAAAATCCGGTTGTTGCCTAAAGGTTCCTTATTTTTTCGCAAAACCGGGACCTCCCGCCCGTTCCCCATGCATGTGCAACCTGCACACGGCGGCTCAGCTCTTTAAAAATAAATAAAATAAAAGATGAAAAAAACGCAAAGGTGGTATATAATACTATGTATCGGGAGGTCATCGTGCGCGCAGCCATTCGGAAAAAACTGCTTCTGCTGCTTTGCATAGTCACCAGCATTTCACTCCATATAGTTCTCTTCAATATGGGCAGAATCCCGAATTTCATGATTACCATCGGGAATGCCGTCATTCCGCGCGTCAGCATACAGGGCTCGCTGTCGGCAGTCAACATACTCCTCTGTATCCTTATGGTTTTCATCGACCACAATGCGGGCAGCATCGTGGGCACCAGCATGGTGGCGTTCTCGCTTATCACAAACCTAGGGCAGATTATCAGGACGCAAGCCTTTGGTTCGCTGCCGGGGCTCTTTACCTCAACCATATTCCTGGGCATCATCATCGTCATCTCTGCATTCTACAAGAAGAGCGACCGGAACAGCCGCACGGACTTCATCACGGGGCTGCCGAACCGGCGCAGCTTTGTCGAAGAAGTTGAAGGCCGCATACAGGAAAAACAGGCATTCTGGATAGTCTGCGTGGAAATCGACTCCTTTAAGCAGATAAACGACATTTACGGCATACTGGCGGGCGACTTCATCCTGCAGAAGATGGCAGACACGTTCCTGACGATAATCGGGAAAAAGGACTACCTGTTCAAGATGTCCGGCGCAACCTTTGCAATCCTCTTTGACGGCAAGGAGCTGCCGGACGACATTATCAAGAAAATCATGTCGAACGAACACGAGCAGATTGTGCTGCCTGCGCAGGCCGTGGAAGGAAACTTTGAGAATTCCTGCCGCATTTCCTTTGCTGCGGGCATCGCGGGCTGCCCGGCGGACTGCACGGATTCCACTACGCTCCTTAAGCACGCAGACATTGCGCTTTCCTACGCAAAGCGCCTGCCGAACAACAAGCACTGCGTCTACAGCACGGAGATGGAGAACGAGGAAATCAAGCTGAAGGAGACCGAGCTGCTCATCAACAAGAGCATCGAGCACAACTGGTTCTACCTGATGTACCAGCCGCAGTTTACCATTGCAGACAAGCGCCTCCGCGGATTCGAAACCCTGATACGCTGCCGCAAAAGCGACGGTTCGGTCATCAGCCCGGCAGAATTCATCCCGGCGGCAGAAAAATCAAACCTCATCTTTAAGATTGACGATTACGTGCTCCGCCGCGCAATGAACGAATTCAAGGACGTGCTGCAGTCCGGCAAGGAAGGATTTACCATTTCGGTGAACATATCTGCAAAGAACATCTCAAGCCCCGGATTCCCCCTGAAGGTAAAGGCGCTGCTGGAGGAAACGAAATTCCCCGCCCGCTGCCTGGAAATCGAAATCACGGAGTATTCCCTTGCAGAATCGCTCGATACCACGATAACGAACATCAACGAGCTGCGCAAGCTGGGCATTCAGATTGCGCTTGACGACTTTGGCACCGGCTACACGTCGATTGCCCAGCTGCTCAAGCTGCCCATCAACCTGCTGAAGATTGACAAGAGCCTGATTGACGACATCGAGATGAACCACATGAACCGCGATCTGGTGGATTCGGTGATTTACATGGGGCACGTGATGAACTGCGAGGTTATTTCGGAAGGCGTGGAGAACGAGCAGCAGCTGTCCCTGCTGAACGAACACAAGTGCGACTTTGTGCAGGGCTTTGTGTGGGGCAAACCCATGCCGTACGAAGACGCACTCAAGCTCTATGAGGACGCAAAGCTGAAGGCCTGACGCCCAGAGGCGGGTCGCCGGCCGGGCAGCCCAGCACATGAGAGCTGCCCCGGCGGCACATCTTTCTTACAACTGAGTTCCCAGTTTTATCACCGGAAGCTCCTGCGCGTGCCCGCCGCAGCTTCCCTGCTGACTTGCACAGGAATGTGCACCGGACGCACAGTTGTGCCCGCCGTGCCCTTCCCCGTGATGCGAACACTGCACGTCCGGGTTGTAGGAAAGCGTTCCCGCAGCAAGGGCCGCAGCGGCTTCGTCGGCACTGCCGTTTACGCCGCCATAGAGCGAAATGCCGGCTGCAGCAAGGGCCTGGCGCGCACCGCCGCCGATTCCGCCGCAAATAAGGGCATCCACGTGCAGGTTCTTCAGGAATCCCGCCAGCGCACCGTGCCCCTGCCCGTCTGTAGCGGCAAGCTCGGACTTCACAATATGCCCGTCTTCCGCATCATAAAGCTTGAACTGGCTCGTATGCCCGAAATGCTGGAACACAGAGCCGTTTTCATACGTAACTGCAATTCTCATACAGTGATTCTCCTTTTTCGGAAGATGCCGGTACGCAGCTGCCCGCGGGCTGCCTACATGCTGTATCCGGGCTGGATAACCGTATCCGCGCCGGAAACAACTTTATCGTACACAGCCTGCTTCCATTCATCCTGGGGAACATCCACCACGCTCACGGAAAAATGCTCCTTTGCGCGGGAAAGCTCGCGGGATGCGGCCTCTACCAGTGCCTCGGCAAGCCGTTTCTTGGTTTCCCCGTCACGACCGGGGTACAACTGCACAGTAATATGCGGCATAAAACCCTCCTTAATTACATTACAATGTATTACCGTCAAAGCGGGGAATGCCCGCAAAGCCGCGCTGCAAATCCTCGTCAGTGGGAATGTAGTCGCTCATGGTACCGTCGTTGAATGCCTTGTAGGCATACATGTCAAAGTAGCCGGTGCCGGTCAGCCCAAAGAGGATAGTCTTTGCCTCGCCGGTTTCCGTGCACTTCTTTGCCTCGTCAAGCGCAACCTTGATGGCATGGCTGCTTTCCGGCGCCGGAAGAATGCCTTCCACGCGCGCAAATTCCTGCGCTGCACGGAACACTTCCGTCTGCTCCACCGTGCGGGCTTCCATCAGCTTGTCGTCATAGAGCTGCGACAGGATTGAGCTCATGCCGTGATAGCGCAGCCCGCCCGCATGGTTCGGCGAAGGAATGAACTCGCTGCCGAGCGTGTACATCTTTGCAAGCGGACACACGTGGCCGGTGTCGCAGAAGTCGTAGACGAATTTGCCGCGCGTCAGGCTGGGACAGCTGGCAGGTTCCACGGCAATAAAGCGGTAATCGGCTTCTCCCCGGAGCTTGCGCCCCATGAAGGGAGAAATCAGCCCGCCAAGGTTGGAGCCGCCGCCTGCACAGCCGATGATAATGTCCGGCTTAACGCCGTATTTGTCCATCGCCGTCATTGTTTCCAGTCCGATGACCGTCTGATGCAGCAGCACCTGGTTCAGCACGCTGCCGAGCACATAGCGGTAGCCGTCCTGTTTGGTTGCAGCTTCCACAGCCTCGGAAATCGCGCAGCCAAGGCTGCCGCCGGTACCGGGGAATTCTGCAAGAATTTTGCGGCCCACTTCCGTGGATTCGCTCGGCGACGGGGTTACCTTTGCACCATACGTGCGCATCACTTCGCGCCGGAAGGGCTTCTGCTCGTAGGAAACCTTGACCATGTAGACCTGACAGTCCAGCCCGAAGTACGAGCAGGCCATGGAAAGCGCGGTGCCCCACTGCCCTGCGCCGGTTTCCGTCGTTACGCCGCGCAAGCCCTGCTGCTTTGCATAGTAGGCCTGTGCGATGGCGGAATTCAGCTTGTGGCTGCCGCTTGTGTTGTTTCCTTCGAATTTATAGTAGATTTTTGCCGGCGTACCGAGCTTCTTTTCCAGACAATAGGCGCGGACAAGCGGCGACGGACGGTACATCCGGTAGAATTCACGGATTTCCTGCGGAATCGGAATCCATGCGTCGGAATCATTCAGTTCCTGCCTGACCAGTTCGTCGCAGAATACCGGACGCAAATCGTCAAAGCTCATCGGCTTGTGCGTGGCAGGGTTCAGAAGGGGTGCAGGCTTGTGCTTCATGTCTGCACGAACGTTATACCATGCTTCCGGCAGTTCGTTTTCTGAAAGATAGATTTTGTAGGGAATTGTATCGTTGCCCATCATGGTTCTCCTCAAATCGGCCGGCGCGCACGCCCGCCATCATTATTATTATTTACAGTAACAGCATTATACCCCGAAAGCGGGGGAACAGCAAGGACTTTGCACTTGCACGCGGGCTGAACGAAACAGCAGTGGCGGCAGACAAATGTGCTCCCAGCGGGGTTCCGGTCACAGTCGTCTGTTGCAACAAGTTGCAAATGCCGGCTGTGACCGGAACCCCGCTTCCGCACATTTGTCTGCCGGCACTTTTTAGGTTCAGGCCACGTGAATCTGGCAGGAACGCATGGTTTCCAGCGCGGCGCTGTGCTTCTGGGGCGTAACGCCGGCACA
>CADCQA010000072.1 GCA_902803415.1 uncultured Spirochaetaceae bacterium
CATCCCCTTACCGAAAAATACCGGGAACGCTACCTGACCGAGCGCGACCGCAAATGGATTATACAGGCGCTCAAGCGCTCCGTACCCTACCGCCCGTACATCAGGCAGCAGCTGGAAGCAAAGCAGCTGCCGATGATACTCCAGTACCTGCCCATCGTAGAATCGTACTACAACGTCAATGCCGTCTCCAGCACCAAGGCAACCGGCATCTGGCAGTTCATGGAAAATTCAATGGCGCCCTACCTTACCAAGGACACCTGGTACGATGACCGCCGCGACCCGTGGAAGTCCACGGATGCAGCACTCGCAAAGCTTGAATGGAACTATAAGCAGTTCGGGGACTGGGAAATCGCCATTGCCGCATACAACTGCGGTGCAGGAGCAATGGGCAAGGCCGTCAAGAAGAATGAAGGAAAGGATTTCTGGTACATGGCGGAAAACGGGCAGCTCAAAACCCAGTCCGCGCAGTATGTGCCCAAGCTGCTTGCAATCGCAGACATCATAGAAAATGCGGCCTATTACAATGTGCCGGATATCGCCGAAGCCGATGCCCTCATCGACGGCGCAGAAGTGGAAGAGTTCGACTACATCACCACGGCCGGCATGTTCAGCCTTAAGCAGATTGCAGAAACCGGCGGCATCGAGCAATCCGTCATAGAGCTGCTGAACCCGGCGCTGCTCCGCAAGTGCACCCCGGCCCGCCAGTCCTACAGCCTGCGCCTGCCCAAAGGCACTGCCACCGACGTGGGCGAAAAGCTCAAGAACGCAGGCACAGCAGCGGATGCCCTTATCTACACGGTCAAGGAAGGAGACACGCTCTGGGGCATCTCGCGCAAATACGGGCTGACGGTCGCAGACCTGTGCGAAATCAACAATATAAAGGAAAAAAGTGTACTCCGCATAAAGCAGAAGATAATCGTGCCCATCTTCCAGTAGCGAGGTACAGCGGCAGCCCGGCAGGGAAGCGCTGCCGCCCCTCCCCCCAGCACAGGACGCACAAAAAAGCGGATGTTTTGAAACTTCCGCCCCTTTCAGGCATTTACCTTTTGCCGGATACTTCCGATAATGAAAGAGAAAGCCCCGCGGGAATCCTGCGGAAAGCCGAGGAAAATGAACCATGAACAAGAGACGCCTGTATTCGATATGCACATTATTCTTTGCATTGCATGCATTTGCACCCGCGCAGGACTTGATGTACTATACATTCAGCGAGGATGAAGCCGCGGAAAAAGCGGCGGCCGCAGCGGCCAACGTCCCGGCGGACAAAGCAATCATGTCATCCAGCAGCCGCATCGACTGGAGCAAGCAGCATTTCTCCTCCGACGTCTCGCTGAATGTCGTAAAGGCAGGCATTCCCATGCCCAGCGGCAAATCTTCATCGCTGAACCTCATCCAGAAAGAACTGCCGGTGCTCGTCAAAGACACACTTCTTTCTATATACGTAGATGATACCCGCACCCTCGGCGACCTTGTGCTGGACGGTACCATCACGCTCGACGAGCTGACGCGCATCATCGACAACTCCCAGCAGACACCGGCGTCGTTCAAGAACGGCTCGGACGAGCTGCTGACCCGCCATACGCTGCGCCTGCAGGAAATCGGATCCCTGCTGGTAAAGCACCATACGCCCTACACGCAGCAGAAGCCCATCCAGCGCATTGCATCGCGCGCATACACGGGCATTGTCATCGATGCCCGCAACGTACTGCCGGTACAGGGTGAATTCGTGGAAAGCTACGTGCAGCCGTGCCTGTTCCCCAAAATCTGGGATGACCAGATGACGCTGGTTTACGAGCGCAACATGGTTGACCCCGAAACTGCAAAGAAGCAGGGCATCGTCACCTACATGGCATCGCGCGACACCAAGGGCTACACCGAGCGCGCAGGAAAAGACCCGCTCTGGATTACGGCAAAAAAGGTTTACGGCGTGTACCGCTGCGACCCGGTCATATCACACAGCGACTACCTGCGGATTGCAACCATTCCGGAAAACCTTCAGCTGCTGAAGGAAGGAAAGGTCGTCATCCTGCTGAACAAAGACCAGCTGAGCCATGCCGTGAGCGCACCGACGCGCGACAAGAGCTACTACATCGAATTCAACCAGCTCAGGAAGTACTTCTTTGATTCAAAGCTTCCGGGCGCTTCGATAAAAGACATCGACGGCGTGGGTGCCCAGATTACGGTGCAGGACCTCCGCTTTATTGCAGATTCCGCGCAGCTGCTGCCGGAAGAACTTCCGCGCATC
>CADCQA010000073.1 GCA_902803415.1 uncultured Spirochaetaceae bacterium
AAGGCGAGCACGAGCAGGCCGGATGTTTCCATGTCAAGGCGGTGCACCGCAGGCTGTGCAATGCACTGCGGAAAAAGGCGCCGCACCCGGTTTACGATGCAGCCCTGTTTGTCTGGTCCGCGGCCGGGGACGCTGAGCAGCCCGCTCTGTTTGTTTACGACGATGATGTCGCTGTCCCGGTACAGGATTTCCAAGCCGAGCATGGCAGGCAGCACAATACCGCAGCGTTCGTCGCACGGCGGGCAGCGTTCGCCCTGGCTGCGGCGGGTGGAGGCTTCTCCGTAGAAGACTTCGCACATGCTCTGCGGCTGCAGTCCGTGCGAAAATGCATAGTCAAGCAGCTTTGGGGCACAGCAGTCCCCGGTTCCGGTTGGCGGCAGGGTTCCGCCGCAGCGTTCCCGGCAGATTTCCAGGAGCGGGCGCTGTTTTCCGTCTGCACAGTGAAACGCATACAGTGCATGAACTGCGGCAAGCGATTCTGTGGTGAGCAGGCTCCGTTCTGCCTTAAGGCTGCGCAGTTCTTCGCTCTCTGCCTGGGATGCATCTTTTTTCTGCCGGGTGATGGCATCTTTTTCCTGTCGGATGATGGCATCTTTTTCCTGTCGGATGATGGTGCGGATTTTTTCGGTAAGAAGATGGATTTGTGCGTCGTTTTTTGCGAGTGCCGCATTGATTGCTGCCGGAGCTGCGAGCGGGGGAACAAAAATGCTCCCCGCTTCGCACTGACCTGCGGCTGGACGCAGTGTCCGGCTTGTGCCGGAAAGTGTTTTCAGGACAACCCGCTGCCCTGCTGCATCTGTGCAGACCAGGGCACCGAGCATAAGCCCGTGGTTTCCCCGTTCTTCGCTTACGGCGGAAAGCTGCTCCATGCGCAGGCTTTCGTCTTGCAGCTGGGCAATCATGCCGCGGCAGATTTGTTCTGCCTCTGCTTCCGGGAACGGAGGGAACATCCGCAGCCTGTTACCAGATGGTGCTCAGGTCGTCAGTGCTCAGCATCCGCGGCGCGCCGCTGCTGTCCGTGACGAGAATGCCCTTTGTGGTCATGTTGAGCGGGCTGGATGTCTTGACCGCAGAGCTGCTTTTGTGCAGGAGCGTCAGGTTTTTGTCGTACTGACCAAGGTAGCAGCTGCCGTCACTGTCTCTGATGATTGCATAGAAAGAATCTCCCTGCCGCAGCAGATCGGTTCCTTCGGCCAGCATTTCAGTGCTTTCCTTCTGGATTTCAAGGCGTGTTGCGTCGATAAGGCAGAGCTTTATGGCGGAATGGCTGTTGTCCAGCCCGCAGACTGCAAGGTACATCGTGGGGTACAGCGTCTGCTCGCCGTCTTCGCCGGTGATGGTGATATCGGTAACCGGATAGACGTTCCTGTTGCGGATCTGCGTTACCGGGGAAGAGAGCACGGTTGTGCCTTCAACGCCGTCAACGGTGATGAACTTATACAGGCCGTTGGCTTCGTCAGAGACGAAAAGTCCTGTAAGGTAATTGGATGTATCTACGACAGGGACTTTTTCTTCTTTATCCTTTGCAATGTCTTCGCGTTCTGCCTTTGCTTCCACACGCTTCTTGTCTGCCTGCTGCTGCTGCTCCGTGGCAACCTGCGCGGCTTCTTCGGCCTTTGCAGCTGCAGCTTCGGCTTCTTCCGGTGTTTCCGCTGCGGCCGCCGCTGCTTTCTGCTGTGCGGCTTCCTTCTGAGCTTCCTGCGCCTTTACCGTTGCATCGGTGGATTCGCGCTCTTTGATGGAAGCCATGTTTTCGCGGGCCTCAATATTTTTTCCTTCATCCTGCTTGAGGGCGTCGATGACCTGTTCGTCACTGATGGTAGTGGTGTCCACGGCGGAAAGTCCGTCGCGCAGGACGCTCAGGGGCACGACAATCTGCGTGCGGCCCGGCCATTCTTCCCAGTTTGTGCTGAGGCCGGCTTTTTCCTCGGTCAGGTTCTGGATGACTGTTTCCTTGTATTTTTCCGTGAACACTGAAAACTGGCCGCGGTAGACGGCGTTGTAGACGGTGATGAATGTTGCAAGCGTGTCTGCGTCCGTGGTATCGTAGCCGTAGGCGGCCGTCAGGTAGCCGATGATGATGCGGCGCAGGTTCTTTATGTGGTCAACCCCGGCGTTTGCGTTCAGCACAAGGATGTCCGCATCGAGCTTTTCCGGCGTATCCGGATCAACTGCATGGATAAGCGTATATTTTCCGTTCGGCTGGATGACGGCGGGTTCTTCCGGGGCCTGTGCCACCTGTGCACCCAGAACCGTTCCTATGTTGGTAATTGCCGCCGCTGTTTCTATGACGGCGTGGGGACCGCTGTAGTTTTCGAACTGAATGCTGTCCGCCCCTTTGCTTTCAAGTTCCGGCTGGTTTACTTCAATGGCAGATGCCGCAGCGAGCAGGGTCAAGAGGACTGCGACTGCGCTGGCAGTTTTTTTCATATTCACTCCTGAAAAAGATTGCGGGGACCGCTCTCCAGGTACCACGCGGGTTGTCCGGCGGCTCCAGAGCTTATGGCGGTAACGCAACCAGACTTTTTACAGTATAGCACATCTTTTACACTTTGAAAAAGGGTGCTAGTTTAAATTCGGCGGAAATTGCAGATAATTAAAGTAGTGCGGAACATGCCGCGTACAGCGGACAGTTTTCCCGCCTGCCTGCGCTTTCCCCGTCAGTTTTTCCGCCTGATGATGAATTCCTGCTTTGGGGCAGATTTTTTCATCTCGTCAAGCTTGCGGTATTTCTTGTACAGCGTTTCCTGCACCCGGAGCGGGCTTTCTCCCTCTGCCGGGGAATTTGCTTTCCAGGTGCCGTCGCTCTGGAGCACGTGGCTGTGCGTGTTGTCCCGGAAATAGAGCAGCAGCGTTTCTTTCACCGTCCGGAATACAGCGGGGTCACTTACGGGGAACATGAGCTCTATGCGGCGGTCAAGGTTCCTGTCCATCCAGTCGGCGCTGCTCAGGTACAGTTCCTCTGCGCCGCCGTTCTGGAAGTAGATGATGCGGCTGTGCTCAAGGTAGCGGTCTATGATGCTGATGACAGAGATGTTTTCGCTGAGGCCGGGAATGCCGGGTACGAGCGTACAGATGCCGCGTATGTTCAGCTGTATGCGCACGCCCGCCTGCGATGCACGGTAGAGCGCCTCTACGATTTCTGCGTGGCACAGGCTGTTCATCTTTGCGATGATGTGCCCCGGTTTTTCCGGCGTGCTCTGCCGGATTTCCCGCTCAATCATTTCCAGCAGGCGCGATTTGAGCGTAACCGGCGCCATGTACAGGTGGTGCATGGGCTGAAGCGCGCTGTAGCCGGATATGACGTTGAAGAACATCGTTGCGTCCCCTGCAATGTCCTGATTCGTGGTGAATATGGAAAGGTCCTGGTACAGGCGTGCGGTGTTGGGATTATAGTTGCCGGTGCTCAGGTGCACGTAGCGGCGGATGCCGTCGCTTTCCCGGCGTACGACAAGGCAGATTTTTGCGTGCACTTTCAGGTTTACCACTCCGTAGATGACGATGACGCCGGCTTTTTCCAG
>CADCQA010000074.1 GCA_902803415.1 uncultured Spirochaetaceae bacterium
CGAAAAGTACCGCAACACAACGTTGACGTACACGCAGAATATCGAAGACCGCACGTCTACGCTCCGGAAGGCGCTGGAAAAGCGGACCGCTGCGCTTGAAAAGGAAATCAACGAAAAGACTGCGCTGCTTGAGACCGCGCTGAACCACCAGCTTGCCGAAGTGAAGGACAAGACTGCGGCTATCAACCGGGCAATGGCGGCAAAGTCCGCGGAGTTCCAGGATGCACTGCAGAAGGAACTGGTGGATCTGACGACCAACGTTACCAACCAGACTGCCGCTGCAATCGAGCAGTACAAGAACACTGCCACGTCTTACACCAAGGACGTGGAGGCCCGCACCGCGGAACTGCATGCTGCGCTTGAAGACCGTACTTCCAGCCTGCACAAGGAAATTGTTGACAAGACCGGTGCGCTTGAGCATGCAATCAACGACAAGACTGATGCGCTTGCCATTGTGCTCAAGGACAGAACCGGCGTGCTTTCATCCGAGTACACCAAGCGCATCGATACGATAAACGCGGACCTGCTGAACCGGACGGGCATCATTGCCGAAGAGCTGAACAAGCGCACGGGCAGCCTTTCTGCCGACATGGAAAACCGCACGAAAGAAATCGCCGAGGAGCTGAACAGGCGCACCGACAGCCTTTCTGCCGACGTGGAAAACCGCACGAAGGAAATTGCCGATGCCTTGAACAAGCGCACCGACAGCCTTTCTGCCGATGTGGAAAGCCGCACGAAAGAAATTGCCGATGACCTTGATAAGCGCACGACTGTGCTTGCTTCCAAGCTGAAGGAATGTACGGACGGCCTTGATGATGTGTTTGCCCGCAAGACTTCGGATATTTCCGAGGAATTCGGCAGACGCAGCGATTCGCTCGCTCAGGAAATCAAGAACAAGACCGACGCACTTGCGGCGGAATTCCAGAGCCGCACGGGCGAACTTGAAGATGCCCTTGCAAAGAAAACCTCTGCGCTTGCCGCAGACACTGACGACAAGGTCACGGCCATTTCAAAGGAAGTTGCCAAACGGACGGATATCCTTGCTGCCGAGCTTGACAAAAAGGCGAAGGAACTCAATGCCCACTTTGACAGCCAGACGAAGAACATCGTCTCTGACTTCACCAAGAAGGCCGGCGACATTGTTGCCGATGTCAAGAAGCGTGCTTCCGATCTTGAGACGGCGGTCAGCACACGGAATTCCGACATTACCTCACGGCTTACAAAGAAGGTTGACGAGCTTGCCGAAGAACTTGAAGGCAAGGTGAAGGCCTTTGAGGATACGCTTGACGAAAAGACTTCCGCCATCGAGCGGGACTTCATTACGCGTCTGGGCAGCCTGAAAGATACGCTCGATGCTTCTTATGCGGATGCAAAGCGCACTGCCGACGAGCTGAGCCTTGACACGGACGGCAATACGAAGCAGCTTGCTGAAATCCAGAACGTCTTCAATGCACGCACGGAAGAAATGCAGCACCGCTACGAGGATTTGTACAAGAATGCCTTTGAGCGCGCCGAACAGGAAGAGAATGCGGCGTACGAAAAGTACCATGCCGTCAGCACCAGCAATCTGGAGAAGTACAAGAACGGCCTGCAGAAGCACGTTGACGACATGCAGGCAAAGGTTACTGCTTCTCTTGCGGAGCTTGACCAGCAGTCCAAGGATATCCGTGCCGCAGTGGAAGCTTCCATTGCCAAGATGGAAGAAGAGTACCGCCAGTCCGAGGCGACCTCTCATGCAACTGCTGCCCGCATTGCCGATGAAACAAAGGCAAGCACCGAGCGCCTGGAAGCTTTCAGTGCAGAGATGAAGAGCCAGCTTGACCGCTTTGATGCAAAGCTTGTGCAGTCAATGCAGGACGTTGCTGCCGACTATGAATCCCGCCAGTCAAAATTCCTGACGGGGCTGGACAAGCAGCTTGATACTTACAAGAAGGAAATGGAGTACCGCTTCAAAAAGCTTTCCACGTCCGGCGAGGATGTCGACAAGCTTGAGACGACGCTGCGCAACCTTCTTGAGAAGTCCCAGAAAAAGGTTGTCGGTGACTTTGACAAATTCAGCGGCGACATGACAAAGAAACAGGCTGATTTTGAAACTTCTCTCAAGACAAAAGAGCAGAAACTCAAGGAAGACCTTGCAACGCTCAAGGAAAATATTGAGGATCTGAAGAAGAAGTCTTACGTGAACACAAGCACCAAGCTCAAGGCCTTTGAGGATTCTTTTGCCGTTGACCTTAAGAAACGCGAGGAAGAACTTTCCCTGCAGCTTGTCTCATGGAAGAATGATTTTGACAAGCGCCTGTCAACCTTTACCGATGAGTACGCGAAAAACCGCCGCGACCTTGAGGTAAAGTACATTGAAGATTTGAAGAAGCGCCTGATTGAAGTGCAGACCAAGACGAACGAACAGGAGCAGAAATTCCAGATGACGCTCCAGAAGAACCAGACCGATATTCAGGATCAGGTGAACAGCGTCGATCAGCGCCTGCATGACTTTATCGAGCGCTACAAGGCTGAGCTGAAGAACACGACGGAGCAGGCGGACGCGTACCTGAAGCAGGAATACGACCGCCACAACCGAATGGTGGAAGACCAGCTGAACAAGAATCAGCGTTCCTTCGAAGATCACTTGAGCGAACTGCAGCGGACTTTCGAGGACCGGCAGACGACGAATGCCGCCGCGATGGATGCTGCGCTGCAGGAATTCAACACCTGGCGGCAGCGGCTGTCGCAGCAGTTTGATGTTTCTAAGGATCAGTTTGAAGAGCAGTTCTCTGAATTCAGCAAGGATGCGGTAAAGAAGATGGACAGCATTTCCGTGCAGGTGAACGGCGACCGCAGCCAGCTGCAGGGGAATATCGACAAGCTTACGCTCAGGACTGCGGAGGCACTCAAATCCTACGAGGAGCGTTCCGGTCAGATTATTGAGCAGCTGCGCGAGCA
The DNA here is from genome assembly GCA_902803415.1 of uncultured Spirochaetaceae bacterium. Lineage (GTDB taxonomy): Bacteria > Spirochaetota > Spirochaetia > Treponematales > Treponemataceae > Treponema_D. Next base: position 2,941 of record CADCQA010000074.1, read on the forward strand.
GTTCGACACCATGCTTTCCCGCACAAAGAAAATGGTGGACGACCAGACTTCCCAGACTTCTGCCGACATGAAGAAGCAGAAGAAAGAAGTTGCCGACATGATTGACAAGGATAAGGACGCCTACCATAAGATGATTGAGCGTCTGAATTCTGACACCAACGAGCTGCAGGTTAAGATTGACGGCATCAACAAGAGCATGGCAAACTTTACCACGCAGACCGGGCTGTTCGACAGGGCAAATGAACTGAAAGACCAGCTGGGCAGTTCCATTGATGAGCTGCGCGACAAGATCAAGGAAATCGCATCCTACGAGGATAAGATTGACAACATCAACAAGCAGCTGGAGCAGGTGAGCCGCATGAATGCCGACGTTGACCGGAAGATTGCGAGCTACAATTCTCAGAGTGCGACGATTGAACGCCTTGACGAGAAGTTTACGCGCCTGATGAACCTGAGCAATTCAATGGACGAAAAGATTGCGAGCCTGACGACGACGAGCGACGATCTTGTAAACATGCAGTCGCTGGTGCGCAATTTCCAGAATTCGCTGACGGAAATTCAGAACCGCTATGACCGCATTGAGACCAAGGGACAGACGATCGAAAACGTTGCCAAGACGGTTGACCGCACGGTTGACAAGATTGGCGAGCTGGAAAAGCGGCTTGGCAAGTGCGATGCTCAGGTTGAAAAGCTTCCGAAGGAAATCAAGCGGATGCAGGACAACGTCGATTCCATCATACACAGCAGCGGCAGAATCAGCGATGCAGTGGACAAGCTTGATTCTCTGCAGCAGGTTATCGATGATACCGAAAAGCGCATTGAAGAAGTGAATGCTTCCCGTGAGGAAATAGAGCTGATTGAGGAGCGCATTCATGAAATCTCCGCCAATGCGGATGAACAGCTGCGTACGCTCCAGACGCTGGCAAAGGCAAATACGCCTAAGAAGAGCGCTGCTTCCAAGGGGCGCTCAAGTGCCGGCGGGGCAACGACTCCGCAGGTGAAGGAGGCCGTGCGCAACCTGAAAGTTCAGAAGGGCTGGTCAAACAAGGAAATTGCCCAGACGCTCAAGATCACGGAGAACGAAGTTGCGCTTATCCTTGAGCTTGCGGACACTGATTATGATGAAGAGTAGTACCGGCAGCATTGGCTGCTAGCAAAAAGGGCTGTCTGCAATGCAGGCAGCCCTTTTTGTTCAGATGTGTTCCTGCTGGAGCAGGCAGGTACAGTAGGCTTTTATGGCATCCCCGCTGCCGACTTCGCCAAGTCCTTCATTTGTCTTTGCCTTTACGAAGACTTGGTTCTCCTGCACGTGCAGTATATGTGCAATGGATGTGATGACGGCCTTCCGACACGGAAGGAATTTGGGCCGCTCAAACTCCACTACGCAGTCAAGATTCACCAGCTGCCAGCCGGCTGCACGGATATCCGCCCAGACTTTCTGCAGCAGGGTGGCGGAATCTGCGTCCTTCCACTGCGCTTCTTCCGGCGGAAAGTAGGAGCCGATATCACCCAGGCCGCTTGCGCCAAGCAGTGCGTCTGTTATCGCGTGGAGCAGCACGTCCCCGTCAGAATGTCCCTGTTCTCCTTTTTCCGCAGGGATTTCCACCCCGCCGAGCAGGAATTTCCTTCCGGGAACAAGGCGGTGCAGGTCCGTGCCCAGACCGATATGCATTGTGCTGTGCATGATATCCTCCCTGTAGGTTATTTTCTTGTTGCAGCGGTCTCCTGCAACCGCACGGACTTTTCTGCCGCCGGTAAACTGAGGGAAGGCATCCCAGATTTCTGTGTCGTCGGTGTATTCCTGCGGCTGCCCGGCAGCGGCCTGATGGCAGCGGAGCAGGGGAGTGAACTGGAATCCCTGGGGAGTCTGCACCGCCACAATCCTGTTGCGGCACAGATGGCGTGCTATGCTGCCGTCGGCGGCAATCTCTTTTTGTGTGTCTACGGCGGGAACCGCGGGCACGGCTGCACCGTATTCCCGCGCTGCCTGCAAGGTATCTGTAATGACGGAAGCTGTTACAAAAGGCCGTGCAGCATCATGCACGAGCACCACGGCAGAATGCTTTACTTCTTCCGGCAGAATGCGGTCGGCTTCCTGCAGTGCCAGGTATACAGATTCCTGACGGGTTCCGCCGCCTTCTACAAAACGGAGCTCTGTCTGCCCCAGAAGCGGCTTGAGCCTGCTGTCTGCTGCCAGCGCCTGTTCTGCGTCCGCCTGCCCGCCCTGCGGAATGGTAACAAGTACCAGCCGGAATGCCTCTGCAGAAAGAAATGCCGCCAGTGCCTGGGAGAGCACGGTACCGGAACCGAGCGCAAGGTATTCCTTTTTTTTGCCCAGTCCCAGCCTGCTGGATGAACCGGCAGCTGCAAGGACAAGTACTGCAGGCTCAGTCTTCATCGTCCATGTCGTCGTCGGAAGCATCATCGTCTTCGTCGTCGCTGTCGTCCTTGTCGTTGCTGTCCATCTCGTCGTCGAATTCATCCTCGTCATCGTCGTCGATGAATGTCGGCTTCTTTTCTGTCCGTATGCCGAGCGGTTCAAGCTTTGCGTGGAGCATTGCCTCTACTTCCTTTGAACTCTTGCCCATTGCGTCGGCAATTTCGTCCTCAAGCAGCTTTTTGGCATTGTCGTACAGCTTGCGCTCCAGAATCGGCAGTTCCTTCACCTTGGAGCGGTGGTAGAGGCAGCGGACGATAGATGCGATGTCTTCGATAGTGCCTTTTTTGAGCAGATCGAGGTTCATCTGGTAGCGGAGCTTCCAGTCTGACGTGGGCGGCTCGAATTCCTCGCCAATCATGTCGAGGGCCTTCTGGGCCTCTTCCTTGGAGACAATTGAGCGGATGCCGAGGTCTTTTGTTTTGTCGACCGGCACCATCACGAACATATCGGAGACTTCGAGATAAATCCGGTAATAGTAGATTAACTTGCCCTGAAAATCTTTCTTGAAGATTTCAGTGACTTTTCCGACGCCTTGGCTCGGATAGACAATTTTTTGATTTACAGAGAATTCCGTCTTGGGTTTTGCCATAATACCCTAGTATAGCACGAAACCGCAAAAAATTCAATTGTGAAAAAATGGCTCAGCGTACGGCAAAGCTAAAAATGTGATTCTGCGCATTTTTAGCTTTGTCCTGTATGTGAGCTTAGCCGTTGGGGAAGAGCTTGCGGAAGTCTACAAGCACCAGAGAACTGTCGCGCGCGGAATTGATGTCCGTGAGCTTGCTCCGGCTGCGGTAGAAGTCGATGAGCGGCTCGGTCTGCTCGCGGTAGACCTTCAGACGGTTCGTGATGCTTTCCAGCTTGTCGTCGTCACGGGTGTACAGTTCGCCGCCGCACTTGTCGCAGATGCCTTCAACCTTGGTCGGATAGAATTTGATGTTGTAGTTGGTGCCGCACTGCTTGCAGACGCGGCGGTTGCTCAGGCGCGCGATGATAAGCTCGTTGTCTACCTCAAAATTGACGACTTTTACGTCCGGACAGATTTTTTCCAGTGCTTCTGCCTGTGGGATGGTGCGCGGGAAGCCGTCAAGGATGAAGCCCTTCTTGCAATCGTCCTGCTTGATGCGGTCTTCCACCAGTGCACAGGTAATGTCGTCGCTGACAAGTCCGCCTGCGTCGATGATAGCCTTGACCTTTACGCCGAGCGGGGTCTGGTTCTTGATTGCGGCGCGGAAAATGTCTCCGGTGGAAATGTGCGGGATGCCATATTCTTCAGCAACCTGACCTGCCAGTGTTCCTTTTCCTGCTCCAGGGGGACCTAAAAAAATGAAATTCATACGATGCAACTCCTTGCGTTCAAATCTTCCTTCTATTGTATACGCACTTTATGGAATCTGCAAGTGGTATGTTTACGGGAGAAAATTTCACCTGCCGGAGGGGTTTTGAATGCCGTATGCTTACGTGCGCGAAAGACGCAGGAGGACGCTGCTGCTGTGCCAGGTGAAGAGGGTTTTCTTTGCTGCATCTGACAGGAGCTGCGCTACATTCCGGACGGCATCTTCACCGAGCGCCTGTGCCAGTTTTGCCCCGTAGGCGGAACTGGCTGCATTGAACCAGCGGGCAATCTCTGCGTCTGTGATTCTGCGCTTTTCTGCGAACGTGCTGTCGTTCAGCGTGACGGTAAAACCGGCTTCCCCGAAAATCCGCTGCATGTCTTTTCCGTCCCATGCAAAAAGCGGGTTCCCCCGGTCGCCAAAAAATGCTGCCTCGGCCTGTGCCATTTTGTCCAGCAGTGGTGCCGTTCCCTCCGGCAGCATGCCCGCCGGAAGCTCCGCCAGCAGCGTGCTGATGTGCTGCCCGCTGGCAGGAATGCGCTGGAATATGATTATCTGCGCGCCCGGCGCTAGCAGGGGCGGCGTACCTTTTGCCGGTGTTTCTTCCTCGCTGAAGCTAAAGTCCCGCCCCGTTTTTTTGCTGCCGGCAAAGGCATCGCTAAAGGCTGCCGCTGCTGCCTGTATGTCCTGCACGGAGGCACAGCAGTCGCGGAAGAAGAGCCGGTCAAAGGGAATTTCGCCAAAGCTGCTGACTGTCCTGCGGAAGCGGCCGTCCTCAAAGGCACTGCCGCCTGCTTCGATGAGCGCGAGCATCGGCTTGTCCAGTGAACCGAGCGTGGATGCATATTGGGTCAGCAGTTCAACGCCTGCCGCTGAGCGGCATGCGCCGCAGGTGATGCCCTCCGGGGTCTTGCGCATAATGTCGAAGAGCAGAAGCGCATCGTCTGCATTCCACACGAGCGAACGGTGATGGCGGACGAGGCCTGCTGCCTCCAGCATGGCATTGCGGATGCCGAGCAGCGTTTCCGCGCGGTTTGTGTCCAGCCGGGCACGCCATGAGCGGTCGGCCCTGTCCAGCGCGGCGTCCTTGTGCCGGTCGTTCGGACTGAACGTCAGGTTTTCTTCTTTCTTTGCGGTGCTGTTCCTGAAATGCTCGTTCATCCACCATTCGCTTATGGGGTTCTCTATCGTGAATATGCTGCCGGTGCCGGGATGCTTGTCTGCCCCTTCGTTGTAAGTGGTGCCCGCCGCGCCGCTGCCCGCCTGTCCCTCCAGCAGCGCTGCAATCTGCAGCTCCCGGCGGGAAAGCACGTCTTCCCTGATGTCCGCCTCGTAGCCCTGCGTAGACGGCGTGTAGAATACCCTGCCCACAAGCGCGTCCGGCAGATACTGCTGCGCCACCCAGTGGTCGCGGTAGGCGTGCGGGTACAGGTAGCCGGCGCCGTGCCCGAAGCCTTCTGCATCCCGGCTGGCATCCTTCAGGTGGTTGGGCACATCGGTGTCCTCTTTTTCCACGGAAGCGAGCGCGTCAAAGAATGCCATGCTGCTGTTCGACTTGGGAGCGGTGGCAAGATAGAGTGCCGCATGGGCAAGAAAGTAGCGTCCCTCCGGCATGCCTACGCGGTCAAAGGCGGTTGCGCAGCTTTCTACCACGCTGATTGCGTGCGGGTCGGCAAGCCCCGTGTCCTCGCAGGCACTGATGAGCATTCTGCGGAAGATGAAGTCCGGGTCTTCCCCGGCCTTGACCATGCGGGCAAGCCAGTAGCATGCAGCATCGGGGTCGCGCCCCCGCAGGCTTTTTATGAATGCAGAGATAATGTCGTAGTGGTAGTCGCCGTCGCGGTCGTAGAGCACTACCTTCTTCTGGATGGATTCTTCCGCGGCTTCCCGGCTGATGTAGATGGTACTTCCGTAGGAGGGAACCGGCGGCTGTGCGTCCGGCTCCCAGCGCTCGGGGGTGGTTTCCACGGCCAGCTCCAGCGCATTGAGCAGCGAGCGGGCGTCTCCGTTGGCGGTGTCCACCAGGTGTTCAAGGGCACCTTTTTCGAACTCCACCTTCCAGTGGCCGTAGCCGCGTTCTGTGTCCTGCAGTGCCTGTCCCGCAGCCTTCAGCAGGTCTTCGCGTCCCAGCGGGCGCAGCTGGAACACGCGGCTGCGGCTTACGAGCGCCTTGTTTACCTCGAAAAAGGGGTTTTCCGTGGTTGCGCCGATGAGGATGATGGTACCGTTTTCCACCCAGGGTAGCAGGGCGTCCTGCTGGCTTTTGTTCCAGCGGTGCACTTCGTCAACAAAAAGAATTGTTTTGCGGGTATAAAGACGGCGCTGGTCTTCGGCGTCTGCGATTGCCTTGCGGATATCTGCCACGCCGGTAAGCACCGCATTCAGCGTGATGAAATTTGATTTTGTGTGGTTTGCAATGACGCGTGCGAGCGTCGTTTTACCGGAGCCGGGCGGACCGTAGAAAATGACAGAGGTGAGCTGGTCTGCGGCGATTGCACGGCGCAGCAGCCTGCCCTTGCCCACGATGTGATCCTGCCCGATGTACTCGTCAAGCGTGCGCGGACGCATGCGGGCAGCGAGCGGTTCGTGCTCCCTGCCCGACGAGAACAGCTCAGTTCCCGGCACTCGTACCGTCCTGGTTCCATTCGTTCGGCTTGGTGCCGCCGCGGTAGATGGCATACAGGCCGTTTTTCTGATACTGCGCAGAAGTGCCGGCGGGCGCGTGGCAGACGTAGATGGTCGTGTTCTGGTAAAGTACGTCTTCGTCAACGGCATAGACGAGCAGCACTTCGGAGTTCTTGATGTTCGCATAGCCTGTTTCTGCATAGCGGTTTTCCTGCAGTCCGGCCTTGGAGATATCGGAGACGGGAACTGTCCACAGACCGTTGTCCGTACCGAGCAGCACGTAGTCGCTGGTGCAGGAAATACTGTGGATGTAAGCAAAATTCTCTGTTTTGCCGGAGGCAAGCTCAACACCGTTTATGCCCTTGTGGTCGGAATTGATGGTGTATGAGCGCGGGTTGGCGGTGTCGCGGTTGCCGGCCGTCCGCACGGCGGCAAAGAATTCTTCCATCTCGCTTTCCGAGGTTGCGGCCGGGGTTGACCAGCTGTTGCTGGTAAGGCTGTAGGTGCTTACGCTAAAGTCGTTCGGCACCATCTGGCCGCCGTAACTTGTCCAGTTGCTGGTCAGGAGCGCTTTAAAGTTATTGTCATCAATCCGCTTGAGCCACATGATGTAGGAAGTGTTCGGTCCGCTGAGCTTGCGCCAGGCGCTGAATCCGTCGTGACCGCGTGCAAATTCACGCCAGTATATGTGGCCTTTGTGCCCCGCCGCAAGGTAAAGGTGACCGCCGCACTCCACGATGGAGGATGCGTTTCCGTTCACGCCGCCGATGCGCTGGACTTCGCTGCTGATGTCCTTGTAGATGGTGTCGTGGCAGCCGCTGAGAGCTGCTGCTGCCAGCAGGCATGCTGCTGCGATGAGCGAAAGCCGGTATATGCTTTTTGTATTCATAAAGATTTCTTGCTCCTGTTGAATCTGTTAGAAATAGTATTTTACCGAGGCGGATATTTCAACGTAATGCCCCATCATGTTTTCGCCGTTGCCCCAGAGCTGGTCGAACTGCGGCAGGAACTTGTATGATACGGTGCCGCCCGCCGACCAGCTTTCGTTGATGCGGTAGTATACACCGGCTTCAGCCTTTACCACAAGACCCGGCCAGTATTTTTCGCTGTTGTAGGTTTCCCAGGCGCCGCCCACACCCACGGATATGGGGAATTCAAATGAGCCGACGGTCGGCTGGAAGGTAGCCGTCAGTATGATGGGGATGTGACTGAATATGTTCTCGCCGATGGTCGGGTTGAAGCAGAACGCCACGTCCGCACCCAGGGCAAACATGCTGGTAAGGAAGTAGTGGTAGCCCAGTCCCAGGCCGCCGCCGATTTTCATCTTGCCGTCCGCGGTGAACCACGGATTGCCGAAATTCAGCGGGATGTTGCCGTCAACGATGACTTTGAGCATCTGATCACCTTTGCGCGTCTTGTAGCGGGTGTAGGAAACCTGGTCGTTTTCCTCGTGCTTGCGCTGGTTCTCGTCATAGTAGTCATCGAAATCTTCATAATCTTCGTCGGAATCGCTGCTGTCATCGTAGTAGTCGTCATCGTCCTCGGAATCATAGTCCGAATCGTAGTCGCTGTCGTCATATTCGCTTTCTGAGCTGCCGCTGTCGTCTGCATTGTTGAATACGCTGCTGGAGAATGTCTGCGCGTGCATCATGCCGCAGCACAGGAGGAGCATGGCGAATACCGGTAAAATACGTTTCATATAACCTCTATAGCAATTAATTGAAAAATCCTATATAGTTGTGCACATGGGAAGCAAGGAAGCCCCGGTGCCGGTGTTTCCACGATAATACCGTTTTTTTGCTTTGAATTCAACAGATTTCACTCCTTTGTTTTAAAACTGGTTTCTTTTCTTAATAAAAGAAACGAGGGGTGCGGGAGGTTACAAGATGAGTGCAGTTATTATTGACGGAAAGGCTGTTGCCGCGGACGTAAAGGCAGATGTTGCGCAGAAAGTTGCCCGGCTCAAGGAGCGCGGCATTGTTCCGTGCCTGGCCGTTATCCTTGTGGGCAGCGACCCGGCGAGCGTAAGCTATGTAACCGGTAAGCGGAAGGCGCTTGCCGAGGCCGGCATGCAGGACAGGAGCATCGAGCTGCCCGCGGACACCACGGAGAAAGAGCTGCTTGCGCTCATCCGCACGCTCAATGAGGACAACACCGTGCACGGCATACTGGTGCAGCTGCCGCTCCCCAAGGGAATCGACGAAGAAAAAGTGACGGAGGCAATCGATCCGCAGAAGGATGTGGACGGTTTTCATCCATATAATGTAGGCATGCTGGCCAGCGGCGGCACCTGTTTCCTGCCGTGCACGCCGCACGGTATCTGCGAACTCTTGAAGCGGGCGCACGTAAAGACCGACGGAGCGCGGGCTGTTGTGGTAGGGCGCTCGAATATTGTGGGTAAGCCCATGGCACTGCTGCTGCTGCGCCGCGAATACAATGCCACGGTTACGGTATGCCATACGGGCACCAGAGACCTTGCCTCGTACACGCGCGAAGCGGACATCCTTGTGGTTGCCTCCGGGCGCCCCGGTACCGTTACTGCGGACATGGTAAAGCCGGGGGCTGCCGTCATTGACGTGGGCGTGAACCGCATCCCCGATGCTTCCCGCAAGTCCGGTTTCCGGCTGGTGGGCGACGTTGATTTTGACGGCGTAAAGGAAGTTGCGGGCTGTATTACGCCGGTGCCGGGCGGGGTCGGCCCCATGACCATCGCCATGCTCATCAGCAACACGCTTGAGGCGGCCGAGCGCCAGAACGGAATCAGCTGAACTATGATCGATATTCAGAGCACGCCCGATACGCGGGAAATTCCGCTGCAGAAGGTCGGCATAAAGGGACTGCGCTACCCTGTGCAGGTGCTGGACAAGGCGCACGGAACGCAGCAGACCACGGCGGAACTGAGCCTTTTTGTGAATCTTCCCCATGATTACAAGGGAACCCACATGTCGCGCTTCATCGAAACCTTTCACCGCCACCGTTCTTCGCTGGGCATGAAGCAGTTCCTTGCCATGCTGGAAGAAATC
>CADCQA010000075.1 GCA_902803415.1 uncultured Spirochaetaceae bacterium
CCTCGATGGCAGGGATGAAGGCAGGCAGAAGGATGCTCAGCGGTCAGTGAGAAGACAGCTCAACGGCCGCTGAGAAGGCTGCTTCCTTCCATTTCAACAGCTTTCCTACAGGAAACTTCAATCCCAAGCGACTTCTGCCTCCAGTGCCCCGGAAACGCAAAAAAAATGCTTGCTATTCCCCTCATCTGGTTATAGAATAAAAATATGATATCAGATTCAGAAAGTGAAATCTCAAATCGGGAAGCGGAGGAAGCGCTTTCCCGCTGCATCTCGCAGGTACGGAAGAACATCAGTACGTTTTCCGCCTGCTCGCAGAATCATTCCAGCGTGCACAATTTTTATCCATCCTGCGAAAACACACAGTGGACCTGCGGATTCTGGCCGGGGGAACTGTGGATTGCCTTTTACCTGACCGGCGAGGAATGCTTCCGCAGCACCGCGCTGCAGCAGTGCGCCTCGATGGAAAACCGCATTGCCCACAAGATTGCCGTTGACCACCACGACATGGGCTTTCTCTACTCGCCATCCTGCGTTGCGGCATGGAAGCTGACGGGGGACGCCGCCGCCCGCGATGCAGCAATCGCCGCCGCAGACCAGCTGCTGAGCCGCTGGCAGCCAAAGGGCCAATTCCTGCAGGCATGGGGCAGCATGGACGCCGCAGACAGCTACCGCTTTATCATCGACTGCCTCCTGAACACGCCGCTCCTTTACTGGGCGGCACAGGAAACCGGCAGCAGCATGTATGCAGAGCGGGCCCTTGCCCACACCAAAACCTGCATGGCACATGCAATCCGCCCGGACGGTTCCACGTTCCACACATTCTTCATGAACCCGCAGGACGGCAGTCCGCTCCGCGGCAGAACCTGCCAGGGCTATGCCGACGATTCCGCCTGGGCACGCGGGCAGGCGTGGGGCATCTACGGCTCGGCGCTCGCCTGCCGCTACGATTACAAGCCGGAATACAAAGCGGCCTTCGAGCGGACAAGTGCATTTTTCATCAGCAGGCTTCCCGGCGACAATGTGCCGTACTGGGATCTGATTTTCAACGACGGCAACGCACTGCATGACGGCGTACAGGAACCGCGCGATTCATCCGCGGCAGCAATAGCCGCATGCGGCTTCCTTGAAATGGCGGCCCTTACCAAAGACCGCAGCCTGGAACACACGGCCCGCGTGCTGCTGAAAAGCCTTGCCGAACGCTACGCCGTCCGCGACAGTACACAATCAAACGGGCTGCTGCTGCACGGCACGTACAGCAAGCATTCGCCGTACAACACATGCACGGAAGAAGGCGTAGACGAATGCGTCTCCTGGGGCGACTTCTTCTATATGGAAGCACTCACCAGAGTGCTCAACCCCAGCTGGCATTCATTCTGGTAGGAGGAACTCACCATGAAAGCAGAAGCATTTTTCAACCAGGGCAGGAAGTTTTTTTTCAACGACATCCCGCTGACCGTGCGCTACGTGCAGGAGCACTGCAAGGACGAGCTGCAGCATGTGATGCGGGTGGCAGATGAAGTTGCGGCAAAGACATTTAAATTCGACATGAGCTGGGACATGGAGCAGACCGTGGAACCGGTTACCTTCAAGGGAGCAATAAACTGGCTGTATCAGCCCGGCGACGATCCGGAATTCATTTTTGCATTCAACCGCATGCGCTTCTGGATATGCCTTGGGCAGGCCTACGCCGTCACAAAAGATGAAAAATACGCGCAGGCGTTTGCGGAGCAGCTGTGCAGCTGGGTCGCTACGGTTCCCCGGACGGAAGAAAACGCAAAGGCATGGCGCACGCTGGAAACCGGGCTCCGCCTTGAATACTGGACAAAGGCAATCATGTACTTCAGGGACAGTCCGTCAATTACGGAAGAAGTCATCGACACTTTCATCGCATCCATGACAGACCACGCGGAATTCCTTATGTCTGTGTGGAACAGCTACAACCTGATGAGCAACTGGGGCGTGCTGGCAAACCACGGCCTGTTTATCGCCGGAGTCATGCTGCCGGAAACGGCACGCACCGCGGAATACCGCAGCACGGCGCTGGAACGGCTGGCAAAGGAACTTGCCATACAGGTGTACCCCGACGGCGTGCAATGGGAGCAGAGCCCCATGTACCACAATGAAGTTACGCAGAATTACCTGAGCGTCATCATTCTGGCAGACAGGAACAACATTCCGCTGCCCGCAGGTTTCCGGGAAACCGTGCACCGCATGTGCCTGGTCAACACCGTCTGGCAGAAACCCGACGGGCACGAGCTGGCGATGGGCGACAGCGACGACATTGATCTGCGCGGCATAAACACCACCGCCGCCGTTGTGTTCCGCGACGGCACGCTGAAAAGCTGCGGGCATGAACAGCTGGATTACGACTCTGCCTGGGAAACCGGGGCGGAAAGCATTCCGCTCTACGAGGCACTTCCGGCAGCAGCCCCCGCGGAACTTACGCAGCAGCTTGCGCACAGCGGCAACTGCTACCTGCGCAGTTCCCGAAAGGAAGACGCCGTTTTCTTCCACTTTCACTGCGGCACGCTCGGTGCCGGGCACGGGCATTCAGACCAGCTGCACATTGACCTCTGCGCAAACGGCGAAGACATTCTGGTGGATGCAGGGCGCTACACCTACGTGAACAAGGCGGAGCGCTTTGAATTCAAGGACGCATACGCGCACAACACCGTCATTGCGGACGGCAAAAGCTGCTATGCCTACAAGGACAGCTGGGAATGCACCAGCCTTGACCGCGCCGTGAACCGCGTCTGCCGCGACACAGAACAGTACGCCTATGCGGAAGGCGGGCACCTGGGCTACATGGCGCGCTCCGGCATATTTGCAAACCGCAGGATTGTCTACATAAAGCCGGACATCTTTGTCATCTGCGACGAGCTTTACACCGCGGGCAGCCATTGCTACGACAGCATGCTCCACTTTAACAATGCAGGGGCGCTCAGCGGCAGCGGCGGCGCATGGACATACACAAGCAGCAGGAACTGCACGCAGATTGTGCTGCCCGGCGTGTCCGGCACCAATACCGTAAAAGTGCCGTCGAAGATTTCCCGGCACTACAACAGTTTTGAGCAGAACGAAGCGCTCAAGACAACGTGGCAGGCGGAAGGCTTTTCCAGCCACTTCACAGTTATCTGCGCGGGGAAAGCCGGGGATCAGGAACGGCTGACGGCGGACTTCGTGCCCGTCACATCGAACTTCAAGGGCATCACGTTCAGCGACAGCCAGATTCAGGCGCTCAGCATCCGCAAAGGTGAACGGCACTACCTGGTGGTCATTGCGCATGAAGAATACGCAAGCCCCACTGATACCTTCTGCGCGGACGCCTGCACCGGCTTCGGTTCAGTCACCGTGTTCAACCGGGCTGCCGGCGAAAACGAAATCGGCACCATGCTGCAGGTTTAAGGAGGAGCAGATGACATTCAGCATTTCAATCACCAATGCTGCAGGAGAAACGCTCCTGCACAAGCGCGCAGAAAACGAAATTACTGCCGTCTACGACGGGGAATACCGGGAAGGCGACTGCATCCACGTCACCTGCAGCGAACCGGAAGCATTCGCCCTGGTGCAGCTGGACGACACCATGCCCGCCGCCCTGCTCTTCCTGAAAGGAAGCTGCTCGCTCACAGTGCCCTTCAACGAAAAAAAAGCATCGTACAACCCCAAAAGTTTTTCGGGGACGCGGCACTACCTGCACGTGCGCAGCGCGTATCCCCACGAAATCATGCAGCGCCGGAACCTTGCCTGCAACCCCTACGACAGCCACGGGAACACAACGCTCTTCCCCCGCACGGAGGCAAACATAGAGACCAGGGGCGAATCCGTATTTGCCTCGCGCAACGCCATCGACGGACTGCTTGCAAACACCTTCCACGGCGAATGGCCGTACACCAGCTGGGGAATAAACCGCGACCCCGCAGCGGAGTTCACGCTCTTCTTCGGACGCACCGTCCGCGTGGAAGAAATCGTGCTGTACCTGCGCGCAGATTTTCCGCACGACGCATGGTGGACGCAGGCCGACGTTACGTTCTCTGACGGGCAGACAATGCCCGTGCATTTCCAGAAAAGCGGTGCCGCACAGCATTTTGCCGCCGGAGGAAAGGAAACGGATTTCATCCGGCTCAGCAGGCTTATCAAGGCAGACGACCCGTCGCCCTTCCCTGCGCTCACGCAGATTGAAGTATACGGAACGGAAGCCGGATCCGCCCGGCCCTGAACAGCGGGCAGCCACACAGCAAAAGGAGGAACAGATGAGTATATTGGACAGTTTTTCACTGAAAGGCAAAACGGCCTTTGTAACCGGGGCATCCTACGGCATAGGATTTGCCATAGCGCAGGCACTTTCGGAGGCAGGGGCTTCCGTGGCATTCTGTGAACGGAAAGAAGAAAAAGTCCAGAAGGGCCTTGAAGCATACAAGGCAGCAGGACTGAACGTAAAAGGCTTCCGCTGCGACGTTACCAAAGAGCAGGAAGTTGCAGAGACCATCCGCAGGATACAGGACGAACTGGGCACCATCGACATTCTTGTAAACAATGCGGGCATCATCAGACGCATTCCCATGACGGAGATGAGCGCAGAATCATTCCGTGAAGTGGTGGACATAGATCTGGTGTCGCCGTTCATCGTATCAAAGGAAGTGATTCCGCAGATGATACAGAAAGGCCACGGCAAGATCATCAACATCTGCTCCATGATGAGCGAGCTGGGCCGGGAAACCGTCAGCGCGTATGCGGCCGCAAAGGGCGGACTCAAAATGCTCACGCGCAACATCTGCAGCGAATACGGCAAATACAACATCCAGTGCAACGGCATCGGGCCGGGCTACATTGCCACCCCGCAGACTGCCCCGCTGCGCGAAAAGCAGCCGGACGGAAGCCGCCACCCCTTTGATTCCTTTATCGTCGCAAAAACACCGGCGGAGCGCTGGGGCACACCGGCAGACCTGGGCGGCGCAGCAGTTTTCCTTGCAAGCGATGCATCGGATTTCATCAACGGGCAGGTGCTCTATGTAGACGGAGGCATCCTTGCCTACATCGGGCGGCAGCCCTGAGCGCAGGCACACCATGGAAAAAAACACGGCGCCGGCAGATCTCGGCAGCACCATCTTTGAGACGCTGAAAAAGGAACTGCTTGACCTGACCATAAAACCGGGAGACCTCATTGCAGAGACAGAGACCTGCGAACGCTTTGCGGTAACACGCCCGCCGGTGCGCGCGGCATTCCGCAGGCTCTGCGACATCGGGCTGGTGGAAATCCGCCCCTACTACGGAACGCATGCAACGCTACTGGACTTTGACAAGGTGTGCCAGATAATCCACCTGCGGACGGTGCTTGAAACAAAACTGATTCAGGACTTCATCGCATCCTGTCCCGACGACTACGTGATGGAGGAACTTGACCACACCATCCGGCTGCAGAACATTCTGCTCAAGCAGGAACCTGTCAGCAGGACGGAATTCTTTTCGCTGGACAACGCCCTGCACAGCTGCTGGTTCCGGCACCTGCACTGCGGGCAGCTCTGGGAATTCCTGCAGGACCAGCAGTATGAGTACATCCGCTTCCGGATGCTCGACTACACCTCGTGCATGCAGTACCAGGAAATGATACGCGAACACGAACGCCTTGTAGAAGCCATCCGCACACGGGATTCCGCAGCAATTCCCCGGCTTATCGGGCAGCACCTGAGCGAGGGAGTGCTCCGGGTACGCCGGCTGCTTCCGGACGACGCGCAGCGCTACGTCATTCC
>CADCQA010000076.1 GCA_902803415.1 uncultured Spirochaetaceae bacterium
ACGTATACCGTGCGTCCGAAATCCCCGGACTTCAGTATTCTGTCGATGTATGCGTACAGCCCTGCCGCCTTGTCATTGTGCTGGCTCCTGGCTGCCACGATGTCCTTGTTGAACGTGGTAACAGCAATTTCTTCCGGCGGGAACGTGTACAGTTCCCGCAGCGTGTAGCTGTCGCCAAGATAGGCAAGCGCGCAGTCCTCTGTGGTGAAGATTGCCGCGTCTGTGCCGAGGTGCTGCCTGATGTATGTGCTGATAGGCTTGATTCCCGCAAAGTCTTCCCGGTAATCTTTTGCAGACATTCCCGGCTGAAAAAGCAGCACGGAAAAGCCGCAGAGCACGGCCAGGACAATATTGCCGGCCCATGCGGAAAGCCTTCCGCTTCCGCCTTCTTCCATGCAGAGCCATGCGCCCCAGATGAACAGGAAGAACCACAGGCTTGCCCGGTGCAGGGAGCCTGCGCTGTACAGCACAATGCAGAACAGGAACATGAACAGCAGGGAGCACGCAAGGACAAGCCCTGCACCCGGATGCCGCCGCGCAATGCAGATTGTTCCGGCGATGAGCGCAAGCAGTACCAGCACCTGCAGCGGCACCGCGTTGATGTTCAGCTTGGTGAAGAATGCCCGTGCATAGCTGAGGTGCAGCCCCGGTGCAAGCGGTACCGCAGATTGTGTGAGCGAGGGCAGCACCTGCAGGAATGCAAACAGGACTCCTGCAAGCATGACGGCACAGGCGGCGGCAAGCCTTAGCCGTTCCCTGCGGCCCGATGCCTTCCATGCCGGTACTACTTCCCGGAAGAAGAACAGCAGGAATGCTGCGCCCACAAATCCTTCCATATACAAGTGCGTGTTTGCCATGAGTGCAAGCAGCGTACAGTACAGCACCGGGCGCTTTCCGGCTGTACGGTGGAACTGCGCCAGCAGGAACAGCAGCAGCGGAATGAGCACGTAGGGGCGTGCGAGCGCAGGATTTATGTACAGGAAGGGCACGGTGAACATGACAAGGATTTTTATATAGATGGGAAATGGTGCGCGCCTGATAAACATAAAGACAGCTGCCGCGTTTGCCGCCCATGAAATGATGTTCATGGTCATGACGGGGAAGCCCGCATGCGCAAAGGGGTACAGCAGGAGGAACCAGGGCATAAAGTGCCCTTCGTAGCCCATTTCGTCGAATATCTGCCGCAGAGAGTAGCCGGCAATCTGCCACGCGTGGATTTCATCAAACCACGGTTCGTGGCTGATGACGGACATAAGCGTTATGACGCACCACACGCAGAACAGCGCACTAAGGATTTTTCCGTCTGCACCCGCACCATGTTTTTCCCGGTACAGCCAGACGGCGGCAAGTGTTGCAGCAAGCAGTATATATGGATTGAAATACACGTAGAAGAAGGAAAGGTAAGGGTGCCCCACTTCGTTGAAACGCTGCAGCCAGACTTCGCGGGTCAGGCTGCGGCCGGCCAGTTTTTCGCCCAGCAGGAGGATGCCGTCCTGCACCGTGCTTATGCCCAGAAAAAAGTGCGCGGCAAGCGGAATCCCGAAGAGAAAGGCACAAAACGCAATCTTCAGCGCCGCAGATCCGGCTGCCGCCTTCAGCAGCTTTTTTATCGTATCCATAATAGGAAGAAATTATTATGCTTCTCCCCCGGATTGTCAAGGGTCTGAGAAACGGGAGCGGGAAATCAGAACATGCGCGGAAGCGAAAGACGGTGCCGGTCCGTTTTCCGCTGGGAGCGCATTTTCCGTTTCTGCGGAAGATACTAGACCTGTTCTGAAACTGAAGTTTCCGAACAGGTTTACTGCTTACTTCTCCTGTACATGCACTTCGTACAGCTCCAGGTTTTCGTCCTGAAAATTGCTGAAGCACAGGTGCCGTCCGTCCGGCGAAAGTGCGAGTCCGGTGGGCTGGTTGCCGCCGGTGAACGTGTGCAGGATGCTCATGTCTTTTGTGTCGATGATGTGTATCCGGCCGTTTTCCGGGCTGCGCTTTGTGTAGTCCTGCGGATTGTTCGGGCCGCGCGTGGAAACAAAAAGCCATCTGCCGCCAAGCAGGTCTATGGTATTGGGATTGTTGAACACGCGTACCTTTGCCGTTATTTTGAGCGGGTGCAGCTGCAGCCGGTAAATCTGGCGGTTATACATGTCGCTTACAAATGCTGTGCTGCCGTCCGCCGTTACGATGTGCCGCATGCATGCCTTGGGCACGGACAGGCTGTCTGTCCGCTTTCCGCTCTGCACGGAGAACGCTTCTATGATGCCGGAATCAAAGGAAAGGCTCACGAGCGTTTCTCCGCCGTCAATGAAGACCATGCCGCGCGGCGCTTTCCCCGTTGGAATCTTGCGGATAACTGTGCCGCTTTCGTAGTCGATGAGCGAAATGTCGTTGGAAACCCAGTTCGAGACGGCAAGCATGCTTTTTTCCGGCGACCATGCAATGAATTTCGACCAGGTTCCCTTCGTGCTGATGGAACGGCGCAGGACGAATCCGGGGTACGAGTATTCGTATATGGTACCGGTTGTCATCTGCGACACAAAAAATGCGCCTTTCTCCGGGACGAACAGCCCTTCTGCAAAACCAAGCTTGTCTGCGTCCGGCGGGCTTATGCGGCGGACAACCTTTTTTTCTTCCATGCTGAAGACGTCGAAGCCCCTGTCTTCCAGCAGCGGCAGGATGACATAACTGCCGTCCGGCGAGAAAATAACCTGCTTGGGCTGCCTGCCGCAGCGGTAGGTACCGGTTTTTTCCACGGTAACGGCTCCTGCAGGGCCGGCGGCTCCTGCAGGGCCGGCGGCTCCAGCTGCCTGTGCAGAAACGACGCTGAGGGCGGTGTCCAGCAGCAGGACTGCCAGCGCCGCCCGGATGTATGCAATATGCTTCATGCCCCCATTATAGGGCGCCCGCGCACAAAACGCAATGCCCGCTGGTCTGCCTGCTGCCGCTACGTTTACCGTTTTACGATGTGCAGGATGAGGAACGCTGCGGAAAACACTGCCGTCCAGAATGCAGCGGTCATCAGCAGGAGCCAGATGCCAAGGTTCACATAGGCGCTTATGGGGTTTCCTTCCGCGTTCTGCTGGTACTGCATGCTGTTCAGGCTGCGTATGAGCGTCTTTCTTCCGCCCCGTGCGGCTATGACGCGCTGGCCTGCAACGGTATCCAGCACCGCCCGGCCGTTGCCGATGAGTGCCACGAATGTTGCCCGGTCGTCCTGCTTCATAAAGCGGAACTGGTAGCGGCTGCTGAGATGCTGGGTGCTGTGCAGGGCGTTTTCCTTAAGCCTGGCACCTGCTTTTTTTACGCCAAAGCCTTTTACGCTGTCCGGATAGTAGCGTGCCATAAAGTAGTTCTGGCGCAGACCGGGCCTGATGTCGCTTTCCTTGAGCATGGAATCATCTTTCAGCGGAAAGCTGAAAACTGCATCTTCCGGGATTTCCAGCACGGTGCCGTTTGCAAACTGCAGCTTTCCCGCCAGCGTCCTGTAGGGCGCGCCTTCCCAGTATGCATTTCTGCGGCTGTTGCTGTAGGCATGCTTTACCGTGTATGTTTCCTTGCGGATTGCAATACAAAGGTATTCGCCCTCAAGCACATCCAGCGCCGTGTCGCGGATGCTTTCGCCGCAGCTGAATGCATAGTCTTCCACCAGATATGCCTGCGGCTCTTTTCCGAGTGCCTGCGAAATTGCTTCGTCAGTCCTGAGCACCGGCAGGGCATCGATTTTTTTGCGCAATGCGGTGCGCCCTGCAAAAAAATTCCGTATCTTTCCGGCACCTGTGGCCAGCAGCCAGAGTGACAGCGCCAGCAGGAGCAGCAGCAGTATGTAATGATATGGCTTCATGTCTTTTATTATAAGCCGCCCAAAGGCAAATGACAACGAAAGCCTGAAAATCCTCCGGCTTTCCGAATCGGGATAATCATGCTATACTAGACCTGTTCTGAAACTGAAGTTTCCGAACAGGTTTACTAAGCCTGTGGTGCAGCCCGGAGCGGTGCTTTCGGCTTTTCGGGCTGGCATAAAAGAGATTGGGGGACGGCGCTTTGCTTCCGCAGATTTCCCCGGCAAGGAGCTTTTTATGAAAATGAAGGAATTCCGGCACAGCGGCACAACCAGCCCTGCTGTCAGTGAGCGTGAGCTGAGGAACCGGGCTGTTGCCCGCAGGACGGCTGCAGAAGGATTTGTCCTTTTGAAAAATGACGGGACGCTCCCGCTTGCGGCCGGCAGCAGGATTGCGCTCTTCGGCACCGGTGCCGGGCGTACCATCAAGGGCGGTACCGGCTCCGGCGACGTGAATGAGCGCTGCCGTGTCTCCGTGTACCAGGGCCTGAAGGACGCAGGCTTTGTCATTACCTCGGAGCAGTGGATCCGGGACTATGACGATGCCTACGATGCCGCCCGCCGCTCCTGGAGGGAAACTATATTGAAGAAGAGCGGCGGCGTGAATAGCCCCGAATTCTTCCAGGTCTATGCGGACAATGCGTTCCGGATGCCGTCCGGCCGTCCTGTGGAGGCAGCCGATGCCGGCGATGCAGACGTGGGAATCTATGTTATCAGCCGTGTGGCGGGCGAGGGTGCCGACCGCATGGAGGAGAAGGGGGACTACTACCTGACCGACCGGGAGGAGGCAGACCTGGCGGCGCTTTCCCGCTGTGTAAAGCATGTTGTGGTGCTGCTGAATACCGGTGCGCAGCTTGATCTTGCCGCCGTTCATGCAGTACCGAACCTTGCCGCCATACTGGACATCAAACAGCCCGGCATGGAAGGCGGCAATGCCGTTGCAGACGTGCTTTCCGGCAAGGTTTCGCCGAGCGGCTGCCTGACGAGCACCTGGGCAAAGCGCTATGCGGATTTCCCCAATGCCGCCACCTTTAGCCATCAGAATGGCAACGTGCAGCAGGAATTCTACACGGAAGGAATCTACGTGGGCTACCGCTATTTTGACAGCTTCGGCGTTGCCCCTGATTACCCCTTTGGCTGGGGACTCTCCTACACGGACTTTTCCGTGCGCTGCACTTCGTTCCGTGCAGAGGGCGGCACCGTGCGCGTGGGCGTGGAGGTGCGCAATACGGGCAGCGTCCATGCCGGCAGGCGCGTGGTGCAGCTGTATGCTGCCTGCCCGCAGTCGGGGCTTCCCAAGGAATTCAAGCGGCTTGCTGCATTTGCCAAGACCGGGCTGCTTGCCCCCGGTGCCTCCGAATCGCTGGAGCTGTGCGTTCCGTCCAAAGCCCTGGCTTCCTTTGATGAAAAACGCGCTGCCTGGGTGGTGGAGCAGGGGCGCTACGGCCTCTTGCTGGGCACGTCTTCTGCAGACTGTGAGCCCTGCGGCGTGCTTTCCGTGGCGCAGGACTGCGTCATTGAGCAGGTAAAGCATATCTGCCCGCTCCGTGAAAAGCTTGAAGAACTGTGCCGCCCGGATGCCGCTGCCCGTGCCTGGGAGGAATCGTGGCAGCACCGCGCCGGTGAACTGGGGCTGCAGGATATTCCTTTCAGCCCGGCGGCAGAGCAGCCCCTTTCGTATACCGAAGATGACATTGACCGCGCGGCGGCGGCCCTTGCGGACAAAATTCCCTGCGACAGGCTGCTGCCGCTGCTCTACGGTGAAGCAGAAAAGAACCAGAACGCTCTGGGTGCGGCGGGCATAAAGGTTCCCGGTGCGGCAGGCGAAACCTACGGCGGGCTTGCCTCCGAGGGAATCCCCGGCATCAGCCTTGCGGACGGTCCTGCGGGGCTGCGCCTCATCAACGCATACGAGGTTGACCGCAAAAGCGGCGAAGCTTACGGGCAGGGAATCGGCGGTTCCCTGGAAGGCGGCTTCTTTGCAGAGAAGGTGACGCACCCGGATACCGACTGGTACTATCAGTACTGCACGGCCTTCCCCGCGGGAACGCTGCTTGCGCAGACCTGGGATTGTGCCGCGGTAGAGGCCGTCGGCCGTGCGGTTGCGGAAGAGATGGAGGAATTCAATGTGTCGTGGTGGCTTGCACCGGGCATGAACATCCACCGCAATCCCCTGTGCGGGCGCAACTTCGAGTATTTCTCGGAAGACCCGCTTTTGAGCGGTTCTTGCGCTGCCGCAATGACAAAGGGCGTGCAGTCTGGCTGCGGCACCGGCACCACGATAAAGCATTTTGCCTGCAACAACCAGGAAGACAACCGCACCGGCTCCGACAGCGTTGTGGGCGAGCGCGCCCTGCGCGAACTGTACCTGCGCGGCTTTGAGCTTGCGGTAAAAGGCTGCGAACCCATGGCAATCATGACTTCCTACAACCTGATAAACGGCGTGCACACTGCGAACAGCGCTGATTTGTGCACCGAGGTCGCGCGGAAGGAGTGGGGCTTCAGGGGCATTTTCATGACAGACTGGATGACGACCGCCTCATTCGGCGGCAGCGTCGCGTGGAAGTGCATGAAAGTGGGGAACGACATCATTATGCCGGGAACCAGGGAAGATGCGGAAAACCTGCGCGCGGCCCTCAAGGACGGAAGCCTGCAGGAACAGGATGTACGCGCCTGCGCCGCCCGGCTCATAAATGTGATTATGCGTACAAATGCCTTTGAAGGCGTCCCCGCCTACACCCAGCGCTTCCAGCGCTAGGATGCGGGACACTGCTGTCTGGAGGACTTAAGTCCCCAAGTTTAAAAAAGCAGGGTTTCCAAGGGGCTGCAAGCCCCGGACCGTGCCGGGGATGGGAGGGGTTTTAGGGGAGGGAAGCCCCTCGCTTCGGAAGTAGGGGGCTTTCCTCCCCTAACTTAACGGGGGGCGGGGGACTCCCCGCAAAAATAGATTAGTCCTTTGCCAGCCCCAGCTGCGTCCTAATGCGGGCTATCTGCTGGCGGGCTTCTTCGCTGTCGTCGGCGCGCAGGAAATAGGTTTCTGTATTGTCCATTGCGGCGGCCGCGGCTTCCATGTCCCCTCCGCGGTAATGCAGGTACGTCAGGTAGTAGTACAGAAGAGACGTATTGTAGCTGTTGCCCGACTGCGATTTCAGCTGCGCCGTACAGAACGCAAGCGCATCCTGTTCCTTGTTCGCGTTCACATAGCAGTGCATGATTTTTCCCAGCGTGTCCCCCGCGGGATCCCGCCGGTATGCTTCGACAAACGCCTTCTCGGCATTCTTGTCGTCCCCAGACTCAATGTAGATGGTTCCGGCCTGAAAAGCCGGCAGCGGGTCGTCGCGGTATTTTTTCTGCAGCGCCTTCAGCGTTTTGAGCGCGCTGGCATTGTCTCCGTTGTAGGAATATGCCGCAGCAAGCAGGAATCCCGTGTCCTCTGCGCTTCTGTTCTTTGCTCCCTTGCTGAGGAGCGCATCAGCCTTCTTTGCAGCCTCAAGCGCTTCCTTGTAATCCTTCAGGCGCAGGCAGGTAACCCCGTAATTGTACCAGACGCGCGAATCGCTTTTGTCCATCTCAAGTGCGCGGGCAAAACTCTTGTTGGCACCGGCAATGTCCCCGGCACCGGCAAGCACTTCCCCGTATTCGCACAGATACGTGAAGTTGTAGCAGCCTGCGTCTACCGCCGCCGTGTAATGTTCCAGCGCAAGGCTCTGCAGCTCTTCGTCGCTCTTGAGCCAGCACCCCCGGTAGAGGAGCAGCACGTCATAATAGTAGTGCCCCAGCGTCAGGTGCAGGATGGGCGGCATTTCCTTTCCGGCAGTGAATTTGCGCACCACGTCCTCCGGGTCGTAGCTGATTCCCTTGTATTTCCCCGGCGTGCCGCGCAGGTCTGCAAGGTTTTCGCTTTTCTTGAGGTCTTTGAGCGCAAAAGTCTTGTGGTTGACGCTTTCCAGATAGCAGGTGGTAAGCAGCTCCGTCTTCTTGAATATGATGTATTCAGAATCATCCACGCCAAGCGCACTGTAGGCGCTTTCATACTTCTTGGAGGAAATGAGCTTGTCTGCTGCCGCTATGCGGGAACGGACCGTATCCGGCGCCGCTTCGTATATGTCTTTGTCCGCTGC
>CADCQA010000077.1 GCA_902803415.1 uncultured Spirochaetaceae bacterium
ACTATGACACGCTTGCCTGGGGCAGACGCAGCTGCATGTATGATGATGATTTCAGGACCAAGATTTTGTTTTCATGCTGAGGCCGTGCCCCAAATTTAAGGCGCGTTGACAAAGGGGGGCGTTTTTCCTAATATAGAGGGATGGGAAAAAAGAAAACTTGGCCGTACATCCTCAGCACGCTCCTGTTCCTGAGCGCAGCCCTTTCCGGGGGTCTGCTGGGGAAGGCGCTCGCCGAGACGCAAAATATAAAGAACACAGAAAACTTCAAGGAGTTCACGACGGCGCTGCCCACGCGCCTGCTGGATATAAACGGCGAGCTCATCACTGAATTTGCAAGCGACGAAAAGCGCGAAATCATAGCGCTGGACAAACTGCCCCAGCAGCTCATAGATGCGCTGATAACCCGCGAAGACAGAATTTTCTACGAACATCCCGGCTTCAGCGCAAAGGCAATTGCACGTGCCGTTTACGGCGTCCTTACCGGCGATTCCCGCGGCGGCGGTTCCACCGTCACCCAGCAGATAGCGGGTACGCTTTACTGCGACCGCACGGACATGCGCTACACACGCAAAATCAAGGAGCTGTGGTGGGCAATCCAGATGGAGCGGCGCTTTTCCAAGCAGGAAATCCTTGAGCTTTACCTTAACAAAGTGTACCTTGGCGGCGGCACCTACGGCGTGAATGCGGCAAGCAAATACTACTTCGGGCACGGAGCCACGGAAATCAGCCCGGCGGAAGCAGCAATACTTGTCATTCAGCTTTCAAACCCGGCATACTACAATCCCTTTGAGCACCCCAACCGCGCCATGGAACGCCAGCGCGACGTGCTTACCGCAATGACGGCGGAAGGCTACCTGACGCAGGAAGAAGCAGACGAAAGCTTTGACGCATACTGGGCGGGATTCGACTTCACCCGCACGGGAACCTCCGCATATTCCATGCGAGACGACAAAGCCCCGTGGTTCTCCGAATACGTGCGCCGCACGCTGAGCGACATGCTCTACGGTGCCGAGGACATCTACACGGGCGGCTTTACGGTAAACACAACGCTCAACCTGTCGCACCAGAAGGCGGCGGAAGAAATCATGCAGGACTACATCGCGTACGCAAACAAGGAATACCAGCGGACGATGAACAGCCGCCAGCAGGAAGCCTTCCGCACGTACATTCCCATGGCCTCGCTGCTGAGCCTTATCTTCAACATGCCCAGCCTGCGCGTGGGGCAGCAGCGCAATGAAGTCATCACCATGAAAAACTACACGGAACGGATAAACCCGGTGCTGGACGCAATGTCGCTCATGCTCGGGCTGGATTCCCTAAAAACCGAGGTAGTAACCAAGGGAAATGCCCTCACCCAGCAGAACGTAGAAAAAACAACTATCGAAGGCACCATGATTGCCCTTGAAAACGAAACCGGCTATATCGACGCGCTGGTGGGCGGCTCAAAGTACGACCAGGCAAACCAGTTCATCCGCGCCGTGCAGTCCAAGCTGCAGCCCGGTTCCACCTTTAAGCCGCTCTACTATTCGGCGGCAATAGACAGCAGGGAATTCACCATGACTTCCGTCATCAGCGACACGCCCGTTGTCTTCCATAAGGAAGACGGCACCCCGTACATCCCGCAGGACTTCAAGGGCCAGTACGAGGGAGACGTAGAGCTGTGGTACGCGCTCGCACACTCCATGAACATTCCGTCGCTCAAGATTCTTGACAAAATCGGCTTTGATGCCGCCATTCAGCGGACGTCATCGCTGCTCGGCATACCGGAAAACGAACTTGCCGCGCGCAATTTTGAGCCGGTCTACCCGCTGGGTCTGGGCGTCTGCTCGGTGCGTCCGATAGAAATCGCAAAGGCCTTTGCCACCTTCGCAAACAACGGGCGAGAGGTAACGCCCATCGCCATCAGGAACGTGGAGGACAAGAACGGCAACGTCTATCTTGACCCGGAAAAAGACCTGATTGCCGAGCAGCACGCAAAGGGCGGCAGGCAGCAGGTTATCTCGCGGCAGACGGCGTTTATCATGCAGGAGCTGCTCAAAAAGACGGTGGAATCGGGTACGCTGAACTACGGTTCAAATTTTGATTCCACAAAGTATACGATTGGCAAACGGAAAGGTTCCGGCAGCAAATTCCGCTACACCGGCGCCGACGGGAAAAAATTCACCATGCCGGCGGCAGGCAAGACCGGTACGACGCAGAACTGGGCCGACGCATGGACGGTAGGCTTTACGCCTTACTACACGGCGGCATTCTGGTTCGGCTTTGACCGTCCCGGCCAGTCGCTCGGCCTTTCGCTCACCGGTTCCACGCTTGCGGGCGTGGCATGGGGCGATTTCATGAACGTTGCCAACGAAGGAAAGCCTTACAAGCCGTTTACGGAAACCATGCCCGAGGGCATTGTGTCCATGAAGGTCTGTGCGGTAAGCGGGGAACTGCTTACCCCCGAATGCGGCGACAACAGCGTAACCGCCTACTACCTTGCAGGCACGCAGCCCACGGAATCCTGCCACCGCCACCTGTACAACACGGGGCGCACCCTTGCACTGGGCAGGCTGGAAAAGGAATATTATCAGGCCGGCTACATATTCGAGCTGAGCGAAGAAACCGCCCTGCCGCTGCAGCTTGATCTGGACTTCCTGAACGACGATGCATGGTCTGACGGAGACGACAGTGCCGGTTTCAACCTTTTGGAAGATTCCGGCAATGACGATGATGAAGATAACGGCAACTGGCTGCTCCAGTAGCAGGGGCTGCTGTACCGGCACCGGAGGGGAGAAACACGGATGTTAGTCAAGATAAATGATATAAAAGTAAAGAAAAGAATCCGCCGGGATCTGGGCGACCTTGAGCCCCTGAAGGAAAGCCTGCGCACCTACGGGCTGCTGAACCCCATCACGCTGAACGCAAGGCACGAGCTTATTGCCGGGCAGCGGCGGCTGGAGGCAGCAAAGCAGATAGGCTGGGAAAGCATAAATGCAATCGTGCTTGAGCGGGAACTTTCTGATGCCGCCCAGCTGGAAATGGAGCTGGAAGAAAACAACCAGCGCAAGGAATTCACCGACGAGGAGCTGCTGGAAGGCTACCACCGGCTGGAAAAGCTGCGCCACCCGAACATCTTTATGCGGCTGTGGAATGCCATCAAACGGCTGATGGACAGCATAGCGGAGTTCCTGCACAAGACATTCACCCGCAGGCCGCAGCCGGCCCTGCCCAAGGCTGCAGTGCCTTCTCCCCTGCCGCCGCAGGAAGCACCTGCCGCACAGCCGCCGGAAGCATAAACGGCCCGTCTGTTACACTCAGCAGCCAGCCTGTAAAGCTGCAAGCTGCCTGCCCTACCTGAGTGAAGCCAGCAGCCGGGACACTTCATCCGCGCGGAAGGACGGACTTCCGGACTGAATGCTCCGCAGGCACGAGCGGGCACCATCTGCATCACCAAGCGAAATGCAGACTTTTGCGGCATCATACCACGCACCCCAGTTCTGGGGAGAAGCTTTCAGCACATCATCATAGAGCTGGCGGGCATTTTCGTAGCGCCCGGCAGACGCATAGGCACGCGCAAGGTTTTCAAGGACAGTAACATTGCCCGGCTGGGCGGCAAGTGCATTCTGATAGTACTTGACGGCACGCTCCCAGTCACCCTTCAGGCGGTATGCGCCGCCCAGATTGTTGTTCACCTCGAAATTCCCCGGCTCCTGTGCATGCGCGCGGTTCAGGAACGCAATAGCACTGTCGGCGTCCTGCTGCGAAAGACAGAGCGCACCAAGGTTCGTCAGCGCCTTCACGTTGGAAGGATCGCCCTGCAGGACTTCCCGGTACAGACTGGAAGCAGAAACGCTGTCCCCGGTTTTCTCACTTAGAAGCGCATAGTTGTACACGATATTTGCCGCCAGCTGGGCAGACGCACCGGAACGGCACTCGTATGCCTGCCGGGCGCACGACAGCGCAGCATCGTTTTTTCCTTCCGCATAGAGCACCGTAGACAGATTGTAGTAGGTCAGCGGATCCTTGCGGGCGGGATCCATGTAGGCGAGCGCCTTCTTGAAGCTCTGCTCCGCGGCAGCATAATTGCCCGCGGCGGCATAGGCAGCACCCAGCTCCTGATGGTTCTGCGCAGAAGAAGGGTTCACGCGGACAGCCTCGCTGAATTCGGCAGCAGCGGCGGCATAGTCCCCGCTCCTTACCAGCAGGCGGCCGGCTGCCAGATAGGCGCGTTCGTAGCCGGGATCTATCCGGCGGGCGCTGCGGTATGCTTCCAGGGCCTGGGCGCTTTTACCGAGCTGCTCGCACACGAAGCCAAGGTTATACTGGGCCGGTGCATAGCCGGCATTGCACGTGGATGAGGTAGCAAAGGAACTGTATGCGGCATTGTATTTTTTCTGCTGGGCCTGCGCGCGCCCCAGCTGGTAGTGGTAGACGGAATTCGTCGGGTCTGCGGCAACAGCCTGCTTCAGCTGCGATTCGGCAGCGGCATAGTCCTTGCGGGAAAATGCATCCATCGCAAGCACATAACGTGCCGCCGGGGACGCAGCATCCAGCGCAACCGCACTGCCCGCGTAGGCAGCAGATTGTGTCAGCAGCCCGGCATCCCCCGGATTTCCGCCGGAAGATGCATTATAGAGCGCCGAGCTGATTTCCTCCAGCTTGTCCGCCGCAAACGCAGCGTCATCAGCGGGCAGCATGGATTTTGCACGATCAAAGCAGGCAAGGGCGGTCTTGGTATCCCCTGAAGAAAGGGCTGCTTTTCCCTTTGCAATCTGGTCATTTATATCCTTGATGAGCCGGGCCGCAGCGGCATTTTCAGCAGCCTTCCGCTCCTCCTCGGCACGGCGCCGGGCTTCTTCCTGCGCATGCTGCCTGGCCTCTGCCTCCTGCAGCGCCCTGCGCTCTTCCTCGGCTTCCCGCTGAGCCTGTACCAGCTCATTCATGGCCTGTACATTCTTTTTGTTTTCCGCAACCTGCCGGGCAAGTTCATCCTGCAGAGCGGCAGTAGCACGGCGGCTTTCCTCCTCGCGGCGGGCAAGCTCTTCCTGCAGGGTGGCAGC
>CADCQA010000078.1 GCA_902803415.1 uncultured Spirochaetaceae bacterium
CCGCAAAACGTGCCGGGACTCAGTATTCGTCTGCGGGCGGCTGTGCGGCGGTGCTCCGTTTTGAGGTCACGTGGATAACGCGGCCCGTGCGCTTAATGCCGTCGTCCTGCCGCTCAGAACGGCGCTCTGCCACAAGGCGGCTTTCTCCTTTGCGGCGGTAGATTTTCTTTCCGTGCAGCTCATCGGCGCCGCCGGCTGCGTACATTGCTTCTTTTGCAGCTTTCTTCTCTGCGCGGAGCTTTGCCTTTTCCTTCTTGTCCTTGTCAATGAACTTGAGGGAATCTTCCATGCCGCCAAGGAATTTCTGCATGTCATCGGCGAACACGACGATGGCACGGCGGTCGTCAATACCGTCCTTGATCTTGCTTTCCACAATCTGCAGGAATACGTCCCCGTTGCGGTTTTCCTTCACGTTGAAGAAATATGAACGGTTGTCCAGATTCACCTGATTCGTATAAAGTTCACCACGTATACCCATACTGTCCTTCCTTTGTAATGTAGATGATTTGCTGTCAGTCAGAGCTGCCCGGAACCACCGGCTCCTGAACAGGTCTCCAGATATGTCGATATGCCGTTGATATGCGGCATCCTGCTGTTTTCTGGAAAACTATACCATATTTTGCGAAGCATGGCAAGAGCCTTGCCGGCGGAATTTCCTTCCGAAAATACAAAATTCTAGTTGAATTCGCCGGAACATCTGGTGTATCATAGAGGCAATATCGTGGAAATAACGCTACAGGTGAGGTGAAGTATATGCGCTGCCCTTCTTGCGGAAGCCTTGATGACAAAGTGATTGAATCCCGTACAATGGCGAACGGGGAAAGCATCCGCCGCCGCCGGGAATGCCTGGCCTGCGGTTACCGTTTTACCAGCTACGAGCGAATTGAAGAAAAACCCTTCATGGTCATCAAGCGCGACGGACGGCGGCAGCCCTTTGAGAGCGACAAACTTGCCAAGGGTATTGAGCGGGCACTGGAAAAACGTCCGGTTTCCATGAGCATGATTGACCAGCTGGTTACGGAAATTGAGGACGAGGCCTACAAGAAAGGCAAGGCTGCACGGGAAATATCCACCGCAGACCTGGGGGAGCTGGTGCTCTGCCGCCTGAATTCCATCGATAAGGTTGCGTATATCCGTTTTGCGAGCGTCTACAAGCATTTTAACAACCTTGATGAATTCATAGAAGAAGTTAAAAAGATAGGAGGAGAAAAGTGAGCGGCGGGCAGGAGCAGAACGTATTCCCGGAGTGGCGGAGCTTTCTGGGTACCAGCAGTGACAAAGAGACTGAGGGCTTCATCAAGAAGGTTGTCAAGCGTTCCGGCGAAATAGCGGATTACGACAGGTCAAAGATTGAGCGTGCCATCGGCAAGGCGATTTCCGCGACGCACGGGCGTTCCGATCCGGATAAGGCAGAAGCCCTGACGCTGCTTGTCGAAGAGCGGCTGCGGGTGCTGCTTGCGGGGCGCCGGGCGCATTCCATCCCTGCCATCGAGGAAATACAGGACACGGTAGAGACCGTGCTCATGGAAAACAGGGAAGTAGAGACTGCAAAGGCATACATCCTCTACCGTGCACGGCACGAGGCGATGCGCGATGCCCGCACGCTGATGATAGATATCTCCAAGACGATGGACGGCTACCTGCGGCAGAGCGACTGGCGCGTAAACGAAAACGCAAACGTCAACTATTCGCTCGGCGGCCTTATCCTGCATAATTCGGGCACCGTGACCGCAAATTACTGGCTCCGGAACATCTATCCGGCACACATCGCAAAAGCGCACGAAAACTGTGCCATTCATATACACGACCTTTCCATGTTTTCCGGCTACTGTGCGGGCTGGTCGCTCCGTCAGCTGATCCGGGAAGGTCTGGGCGGCGTTCCGGACAAAATATCTTCCAAGCCGGCATCCCATCTTTCCACGCTCGTGAACCAGATGGTGAACTTCCTTGGCGTGCTGCAGAACGAATGGGCGGGTGCGCAGGCCTTCTCTTCATTTGACACCTGCCTTGCGCCCTTTGTAAAAGCAGACAGGCTGACTGACAACGAAGTGCGTCAGTGCCTGCAGAGCTACATCTTCGGCATAAACACGCCGAGCCGCTGGGGTTCGCAGGCACCGTTTACGAACATCACGCTGGACTGGACGTGCCCCGCAGACCTGAAGGACGAAAAAGCCGTTGTCGGCGGCAGGGAGCAGGACTTTACTTACGGCGACTGCCAGGCCGAGATGGATACCATCAACCGCATCTTCATCGAGCTGATGCTGGAAGGCGATGCATCCGGGCGCGGTTTCGGTTACCCCATCCCCACCTACAACATCACGAAGGACTTCGACTGGAACAGCCGGAATGCCCAGCTGCTGTTCAAAATGACGGCGCAGTACGGCACTCCGTACTTCCAGAATTTCGTCAATTCCGACCTGAATCCCTCCGACGTCCGCTCCATGTGCTGCCGCCTGCGCCTTGACAAGCGCGAACTGCGCAAGCGGGGCGGCGGCCTGTTCGGTTCCGATGAATTTACCGGCAGCCTGGGGGTTGTTACCATAAATCTTCCGCAGCTGGGCTACCTTGCCCGTGACGAGAAGGACTTTTACGCGCGGCTTGACCGCCTGATGGACATTGCAAAGGAAAGCCTGTGCATCAAGCGCAAGGTTATCCAGAAACTTCTGGACGGCGGCCTTTTCCCCTACACAAAGCGCTACCTGAAGACGCTTGACAACCACTTCAACACGATTGGACTGTGCGGCATGAACGAATGCTGCCTGAATTTCCTTGGGGTGTCCATTGCGGATAAGAAGGGCAGGCAGTTTGCCTGTGACGTGCTTGACTACATGCGTTCCCGCATGCAGGATTATCAGGAGAAAACCGGCGAGCTGTTCAATCTTGAGGCAACTCCGGCGGAGAGCACAAGCTACCGTCTTGCCCG
>CADCQA010000079.1 GCA_902803415.1 uncultured Spirochaetaceae bacterium
GCAGATAAGCAGCATATCGATGGCAAGCATTGCGCAGGGAACGGCTGCCGCCCAGCGTTTCTTGTTCAGCTGGGGCAGCGGGTGCTGTTCAAGCAGGGAAATTTTCCGTGTGAGCCGGGGCGGCAGGGGCAGCAGCGGATAGATGCATATTGCCGCAAGATACACGCTGAGTATGCCGGCTGACGAAAAGACTGCAATCTGCTTGAGCAGCGCAAAGGGAGCAAAAAGCAGGCAGAGGTAGCATATTTCCGTGGAAACTAGGGAAAGCGTGAGTCCCTTGAACAGCCCGGCACGGATGTCTGAGCCGGAATTCCACCGGGTGTCGGCTTTCCAGTGGATAAAATAGTGCAGGCTGTAATCAATGCAGCAGCCGATGAGTGAAGTTGCAAACACCAGCGAAAGCATGTGGATGCCGCCGAATATGCAGCATGTTGCAGCAAAGCCGGTACCGATGGCAAGCAGTATGGAAATGACTGATGCAAAAAGCGGCACCGTGCTTCTGAACACAAAAATAAGTATGATGATGACGATGATGAGGGACAGCGTCGAGATGACGGTAACTTCACGGGCAGCGGACGAAGAGCTTTTGTAACTATGGAACGGCGTCCCCGAATACACAAAGCGGACTCCATTCTTTTCCAGCGGCGTGCAGGTGCGGTAAATTTCTGCAATGCCATTTTCTTTTCCGGTAACGGCCGCTCCCCTGCTGCTGAGCATGCCGCTTATCATCACGTACCAGCGGCCTTCATATTGAGTGGAAAGGACGCCGTCTTTCGGGGACATTGATGTTCCGGAATTCTGTATTGCCGTAAGATAGTCCTGCAGTACGCTTTCGCCGAGCATAAAAGGATCTTCATCCAGATTTTCGAGCGGGGAAAGGGTAAAAAGCCCGTAAGCCTGCGCCAGTGCATTTTGGGCAAAAGTCTGTGCTCCTTCTTCTGTTGCAAGCTGAGCCGTTACATCTGTGCTCAGCAGGGAAAACTTATGCGTATGCACAAATTCAAACACTTCTGCCAGCGTGTCTGCATCGCTGTAAAGGCTGAGGACATCAAAATTACGGCTTTGTCCAAGGCTGTCATAGACTTTTTCCGCGGTCTGCTTTGCCACCTCAAAGTTTTCATGCGAAACAAGAATAAAGACATTCCTGCCGCTCTGCTTGGTCAGCAGCCGGTTTGCTTCGCGGACAGCTTTTTTTTCCGCAGATTGCGGGAGCATGTCGGAAAAATCCGCGTCAATGTGCACCGCCCCCGTTGCAAGCAGCAGCAGGAAAGGCAGGAGCACAATTGCATGGAATGCTGCATACAGCAGCACAAAGAATTTATTTTTGGGCAAAATATGATTTTTCGGCATCGCTCAGCACGTCCTTGTATTCCTGGTTCCTGAATGTATAGGAGACACAATCACCGTTCTGTTCCGTGATTGTCATAGAATCAAGGATTGTTCCCCCTTCGCTGGTGCACCTGCCGTTCAGCATGACGGCACTGAGGGTCATGGCAATGGTCTTGTCCTTCGGTACCAGCTGCATTTTCCATGAAGAGGCGTTGCTCAGGAAATCCACCGAGAAATTATTCTCCAGCGATTTCTTATCGCCGGAAAACAGCGAAGAAAGCGTGCCCGCCACGTTCGCAAAAGTCTGATTTTTTGAGCCGTCAAGGACGGTCTTGCTGCCGTCGGGTGCCGTCTGTATCAGTGCCGTCCGGGTCACTACCATTGAGGAAGAAAACGGTTTTTTTGTATCCCAGATGACACCTTCTGTGGAGATAAGAAAATTTCCGGAGGAGCGGAGCTGCCGGTTGATTGCGGCAGATTTTTTCAGCTGAGTGAATTCTCCTGTCGTTACGGGATGTTCCATAAGCCCGTTACAGACAGATTCAAGACTTGCATTTTCAGCGGACAGCTGCAGGCTCGCTGCGGAGAGCGCAGTAAGCAGACAGAGCAGGATTCTTTTCATTCTTGTCCTCCTTGCATTTTTTCCACCCGTTCGATGAAGATGCGCGGACAGACAAACTGTGTTTCTCCGGTCGCCATGTCCACCGCCATCTGGGTGCTTTCAGCTTTTGTTGTCAGTATGCCGCTTTCGTTGTTGTAAAGTTTGTATTGTATGCGGATGCAGTTTTCGTATTCAATGAGCTCGGCTACAGCCCGGACGGTTTCCCCGAAATGGAGCGATGCCACGTACTTAAGCTTTACATCCACCACGGGGAAGCTGGTACCGTTCTTTTCCATCTCCAGATAGCCGAAACCGATTTTATCCAGCAGGGCGCAGCGGGCTTTCTCCATGTATTTGACATAGTTGCCGTGCCACACGATGCGCATCGAGTCAACGTCATAGAATTCCACAGGGAAGATGACTTCCGCCTGAATGCGTCCGTTTGCCATGTGCTTACACCCTCCTGAATATCAGGGACGTGTTTATGCCCCCGAATGCAAAGTTGTTCGACATGACATATTCTGCGTCCAGCTCCTGCCCGCTGCCCATGATGTAGCCGAGCGGCGCGCACTGGGGGTCAGGTTCCGTAAGGTTTACCGTGGGGTGGAACCACTTCTGGCGCATCATCAGCACGGAAAGCCACGCTTCAAGGCAGCCGCATGCGCCCAGCGTGTGGCCCACGTAGCTCTTGGTGGAGCTGATGGGAACGGCGCGCTTGAACACATTGTATGTTGCATTTGATTCCACTACGTCTCCGACAAAGGTTGCCGTGCCGTGTGCGTTGATGTATGCGATTTTATCGGTGCTGATGTGTGCATCCTGAATGGCAAGTTCCAGCGCCCGTGCAACGGTAGCAGGATTGGGGTTCGTGATGTGTGTGCCGTCTGCGTTCGTTCCGAAGCCGGCAACCTCTGCATATATGGTGGCGCCGCGTTTAACGGCATGCTCCATGTCCTCAAGGATAATCGTTGCGGCACCTTCCCCGATGACCAGTCCGTCGCGGTTTTTGTCAAAGGGTTTCGGCTCAAGATGTGGTGTATTGTTCAGTATGGCAGTTGCCGCCATCGTGTCGAATACCGCTGCATCAGGAGAAACCAGCTCTTCCGCGCCGCCTGCAATCATCATGTCCTGTATGCCGGAAGCAATGGTTTCGTATGCGTAGCCGATTGCCTGGCTGCCGGACGTACATGCCGTATTCGTAGTGATGACGCGGCCGCGGATTGCGTAGTATACGTCGAGTCCCACGGCGCATGTCTGCGGCATGCATTTTATGTACGTCTGGGAATTTATTTTTGAAGTATCGTTGTACTCCAGCATGGCACACATGTCGGCAATGGAGCTGATGCTGCCGATGCATGAACCGTAGGCTATGCCCGTGCGTCCGTTGTGCAGCTCATCAATGACTTCGCCGTCAGCGCCTTTCAGCCCGGCATCGGTAAGCGCGCGTTCCGTTGCAATGAGAGAAAGCAGGGCGACGCGTCCCATCCCGCGGATTTTCTTGCGCGGGAATACAGGAAGCTCCTTTGTGTACGGACAGGCGAGCCTGGTGTTCATCTTTTCGTACACATCCCATTCTTTCATGTACTGGATACAGTTTTTTCCTGACTGCAGCTGCCGGAATGCGGATTCCCAGTCGTCTCCCA
>CADCQA010000080.1 GCA_902803415.1 uncultured Spirochaetaceae bacterium
GGTTGATTCCTTGGTAATCCACAGGATGTAGTCGGCAATGAAGAATGACTTAAGGTCGCCCTTCAGCTTCTGGGAATCGATGTACTGGTAGTACTGACCCGTCAGGCCGTCGGACATCCAGTCAAAGGAAGCCTTTTCCTTGGCAACCTGCCAGCGCAAGTCTGCAACGGCGGTAAGGCAGGCAACCTTCAGGTCGCGCGGATACATGGGGATAACGATGCGGCCGCGGCTGGTTACGCGGTTCATGCGGTTGAACGGTTCCCAGCAGAAGCCGGAATCGCCGTAGGTGGGCACCAGCAGCACATAGGGAACAATGCGGTTGGGCATGTTCTTATGGATACGCACAAAGCAGTTGGGGTCAATCGACTCAATCCATGAAAGCTCGCGCAGCACGTTTTCGCGGAAACCGGTACCGGTCTCTGTACAATGGAAGAATTCGCGCGTAAACACCGGGAACTGGTTACCCTGGCGGCCGCACGTCATCTTTGCCATCTGGCGCACAGTGCCCATTTCGGACAGAATCACTTCGGAATCGACGCTTTCCTGCACCTCACCGGCGCCTTCAACCTTCTCGTCCAGGCTGGCTTCAATCTGCTTTGCTTCCTGCAGTTCGTTGATGTAGTTTGAAAGCTCCCTGTCCACGCGCTGCAGCTGGCGGAACAGCACGCCCAGTTCGCCGAACATCTTCTTCTGGATGTCAGTATACGGCAGCATGTGCTTGTCCAGCCCCGGCATCGGCACCGGCCCATGTTCGCAGAGCGCGTTCACCTTCTCTTTCATCGCAAACTCAAGGTTGGCGCGCTCGCCTTCCTTTACCGTAACAAGGCTTTCCGTACTCTGAATCTTGCCGTCGTTCTTGCTCTTGAGCGCCTGGAGCCGCTGCTGTTCGGCGGCAGGGCCTTTGCCGCGGATGGGAATTTCGTCCGTGGTACTCGGTTCAAGGCGGCCGCAGGCAATTTCGCGCATCCATTCATCCGTATAGAGCACCGGTTCGCCGGTCTGATTGTCCATGATAACGCGGGAGAAGAATTCCTTCTGCTCCGGGCTGAACAGCGACGGCAGCACCACGCCAAAGCGGAGCGCCATGCGCTTGCACAGCGGGGTACGCGGGCTGGACATCTTGGGCGCAAGGGAGCGCAGGAAATTCCAGTACGCCGTTACAATCTGCTGGCGGTACACGGTACGGTCTTTCTTGTCGGTGCAGTTCAGGTACTTGACCAGCAGCCCGTGCAGGCGCTGGGCAGGCTCGCCTTCACCGCCAAGCGTAGTTTTATAGTAAGCAGGGTCATTGAACACAGGGTTCGGGGTCTGCTCAAAATATTTTTCGATGGGTTTGAACGCGCGCACGGACAAATCAACGGCAGCAATACTATCGGAAGATTTTCCAGACTCTTCCGGCTCCCCGCTTCCCTCTGAAAATGAATCCAAAGCAGCGGAAGACGCATCATCCGCAAGAACCACATCATCATTGTCATCTTCCGCAGCTGAACCCGCCAGAAGTGCCGCAATGCTCGGGTCAATTTCATCTCTACTCATTCTGATTCTCCTGAATTCATTGTCACTATCTTATCTATTATAACACGGCACTTTTATACTATCAAGCAACAAGTGCGAAAAGCAGGGGGGAAGAACAGCATAAAATATGCGCGGAAGCGGAAAAGTGAACGGCGCCGCCGGGAGCGCATTTTCTTACAGTGATTTTCTCCAGAATCTCCAGAGGGGCGGGCGAAAAGGGAATTTTGCTTGTTTTTTTGACGAAATATGTTAAAATTAAGGATATGGAACAGAAAGGAATCAGCAAAGAGTCTACCAACAGGAATGTCTTCCGCTTTTTTGTTACAATATTATACGCCACAACGTATTTGGGGGTTTTCTTTCTCCGCGTGTTCCACTACGGCTTCATCTATCAGCGGCCATCGGCGATACTCGGCGAGTGCATACCGACCGTCAGCATAACTTTCTTCCTTATATTGGGCTGTATCCTGGTGGAGCGGCCCATCCTGCGCCGCTTTCAGGAAATCATTGCCAAGGGAAAGAAAGACAAATCTTCGCTCACGGAAGAGGACATCTCCGACTGCATGGCCTGCTACCGGAAATTCGACATAGCCATTGCAGCAGGAGACGCAATCGGTTTTCTGCTGGGGGCGGGCTCCACGGCAATCATTGAAGCCATAAAGGGAATTGCCCCCTTCAATCCGCTGACCTTTACCCTCATAGAACTGCAGAGCGTGGGCGTCGGCTTTCTGTGCTATACAATAAACGTGTTCCTCGTCAAGCGCCTGCTCATGACCCGCATGATACGCGAGGTCGGAATCAGGATCAGCGACAACCTGTCCAAAACGCTGAACATCTCCGTCATAACCTGTATCTACCTGTCTGTCATCAACATAGGGACCGTACCCTACGGCCTGCTCAAGAATCCCTCGGAGGGGGACTTCTCCAGGTTCATCCTCTACTTTGCCATCGGGGCGGTGCTGAATTTTCTTGTGTGCTACGCGGCCTTCACCATCCTGATAAAGCGGATCCAGAGCACGGAGCGGCAGATAAGCAAGAACCTGTTCAAGGAAACCCAGAGCCTTGCGGTTGCCACCAAGGAATCGGACGCCGCAAGCCACGACCAGTCCGCTGCCGTCAAGGAAATCGTTGCCACCATGCAGGATTCCACAGAGCTTGCGGGCAACATCAGCGAGAAGGTGCGGCATGTTACCGGCCTTGCAGAAAAATCCCGCGACGCCGTTATGTCCGGACGCGAGGCACTGCAGAACAACGTAGACGAGCTGCTCAAGATAAAGGAAACTAACAAGCTCACGATAGAAGGAATCCGGGAACTGAACAAAAAGATAGACGGCATCTGGGACGTAGTGTCCATCATCAACGTGGTGGCCGACCAGACCAAGATCATCGCATTCAATGCCGAGCTGGAAGCGTCCAGTTCCGGCGAAGCGGGCAAGAATTTCCATATCGTTGCGACGGAAATCCGCCGCCTGTCGGACAACATCATCGACAGCATCAGGGAAATCAAGGACCGCATCAACGAGATTCAGAAGGCTTCCGACTCGCTCATACTGGACAGCGAGAAGGGAACCAGTCAGATAGACTCCGGCTACATGAGCGCAAAGAGCCTGGAAAGCGGCTTCGAGAGCATCATGCAGTCATCGGACAATACGGCCAGCAGCACGCACGAAATTCTGGACTACGTCAGTCAGCTTTCGGCATCGAGCGAGCAGATTCTGATTACGCTCAGGCAGATTGCGGACGGCGTAGAGAATTTCACGAGCTTCACGGCCAACATTTCATCGTCATCAGAAAACGTAAGGCAGATAGCGAGCCTGCTGTAACGGGAGAATAGAATGAAAGGCAAGCTGACTAAAGGCATAAAAGAGGCAAAGGAAGCCAGAAAAGCAAAGAAAGCCCAGGCTGAAGAAACGGTTGAGGCAACGGAAACGCTCGTGTCCGCTGACGGCATAAGCAA